>JBOHXA010000137.1:0-19077 GCA_050737335.1 Limisphaerales bacterium
TTTACAAAAAATTAAACATCAGCCTGCGAAATTGTTGAAGGCTAATACAATCAGCCAGGCTTATATATGTCTTGTTAAGTATAAGTGTTTTGACATTCAAGAATCAGGTGAATAAACCGTTTAAGTAATTGTACCTGTGCAAGATGAGGGCGCGATCGGTTAAAATTGACAGCGGGGCAGCAATGAAGTGACGGGGGACGAAATGGACGGGTGGAACGGGGGAATCTGGACGAGCCTCCATCATCTGTTATATTGGTCCGGGGCGAAACGGATGAATTGAAAACCCGTTAGGATGGAATTTGACTTGGATGGAATATTTGAATCACAAGCGGCGAAGCCATGAGCGAATTTGCAGGGCCTAATTTCTTCATTATCGGAGCGGCAAAAGCCGCCACCACCTCTTTAAGTTCTTTGCTTATTTGGCATCCTGAGGCGGGCATAGTGCGGGGCAAGGAGCCGCATTTCTTTTCTTACGACGCTGAATTCGGCCAGGGTTTGGGGCGCTATTTGGCGCTCTTCAGCCATTGTCGGGATAAGAAAGCCTGCGGGGACGCCTCGACGTCGTATTCGAGGATTCGCTATTACCCGACCGTGGTTGAGCGGATTTATCGGTATGCGCCAAATGCGAAGATTATTTATATGGTCCGGCACCCGCTCAAGCGGATGGAATCGGCTTACATCGAGCATTTATGCACGCGGGAAAGCGGCGTTTTTCCCTCGATCAATGAGGCGGTGAAGCGCCAGCCGATGATTGTGGATTCCAGCCGTTATGGTGAAGTGTATGAGGCGTACCGGCGCAGATTTGGAGAGTCGCAGATCAAGGTTGTCTGGTTTGAAGAGTATGTCGCCCAAAAAGCCGCCGTATATCAGGATGTTTGCCGGTTCCTGGGGATCTGTGACACAGTTATTCCGGATTCTTCCAGGGAATCAATCAACGGCAGTGGCGAGGCGGAACAGCGGATGGGAAGGATTGGGCGATCGAAAATCAAGGTAAACACCGAATGGGATGAGGAAACACGCCGATGGGTGATCCATCAAATTCGGGACGATAACTGCCGCTTTCTGGACCAAATGGGCCGGCGGCGGGATTACTGGGGCGATTTATTCGATGCTTAATCGCCACAGCAGCGGCCGAAAAAGAAAAATGGCCGCCAATGGGCGGTGGCCATTTGATTGAAACGGTGGATCAGGCTTTTTTGCGTCCCATGAAAAGGATACTCAAGCCGCCGAGCAGTCCCAGGGCGAGGGTGGCGGGTTCGGGGACTTCATAGACAAAGCCAAAGGGCAGGGCAGGGGACGGAATCGAGCGGCATTACAGGGTTTTAGCCTAAAATTTTAAAAGTCAAAGGCTGGCCGATCAGAGAGCGCCTTGTCTCCGGCGATGAAAGGAAGTCAGAGGCTCGTCATCCCGGCGCCTGCGAAAAAGGCCGGGGCGGGACCGGAAATCGCGAATAAAAAATTAGAAATCCGGTTAAATCATTTGTTTTCGTGGGGATTTCGTGTGAGAATTCGTGCCGCAATCAATTTTGTGGATGTCCATTACATTGATTCCAGACACAACGTTTTATGATATTTCGCCGGTTTTTTTCGAAGTCGGTCCGCCAGGCCATCGCCATGCGCAAACACATTCAGCGGCTGCTGAACGCGCAACGCGACTTGCTGTCGCCCCAGGCCGTATCGGCCATTGAATCGAAGATTGGCGAACTCAACGCGGCGATTGCCGGCGGCGCAAACACGGGAAAGATCAACATCGCCGCGGAGGAGTTGCAGTTTGCGGGGGAAAAATTCATCAAAGCCTATCCGAACGCTGTCTGGCGCGAAATCGTGGAGGTCCTGCTGGTGGCCATCGCCGTTGCCATGGGCATTCGAACGTTTTTCGTGCAACCGTTCAAGATTCCGACCGGCTCGATGCAACCGACGCTTTACGGGATTACGTCGGTCCCGGACTTAGCCATGTGCGCCCGCGTGGCGCAAATGTACTACGATTCTTTAAGCGACCAACAAAAGACAGAATTGCAGGCCAAGGCGGCGGAACAGATTAAACTGAAGGACGCGATGGTTATTCCGACCGGGTGGGAGCGCTTCAAGGAATGGTGCCACGGATTTTCTTATGTTCATTTTGTGGCGCCGGAGGACGGCAGCTTTGACGCGGCGCAGCCGCCGTGGCCGGGGGCGATTTTCAGCCTGTACCAGCGGATCGAATTTGCGGGCAAATGGCACACCATCCTGTTTCCGCCGGATTGCGGCGAAGAGAGCCTGCAAGACCGGGCCGGGCTGACGCTGTCACCCGGCCGCGTCTATAAGAAAGGCGAAGACGTGATCAAGATGCGGGTGCATGCGGGCGATCATTTGTTTGTGGACCGGCTTACGTATAATTTTCGCCCGCCGCGCCGGGGCGAGATTGTGGTATTTGAAACGACAGGAATAGACCGGCTGCCGCCGGACCAGCAGAACACGTTTTACATCAAGCGCCTCATGGGGCTTGGGGGCGAGCATCTGGCGTTGAACCAGGATTATGAGGTGGCCGGGGTGCCGCAACCTCCGACGATGCTCGAAACGGCCACGGAACCGGCGGGCAATCTCATCGTGAACGGGAAGCAAATCACGGCGGAGACGCCGCATTATGAAAATCTTTATTCATTTTCCAATCCGCCCAAAGGCGCGACGGTGTTGAATTATGCCGACGACAAATACTTCGGAAACGCCATGATTGGCGCGCTTGCGCCGGGGTGCGGATATGATGTCGAGCCGGGGCACGCCTTTGTGATGGGGGACAATACATTTAATAGTTACGACTCCCGGTATTGGGGGGATTTTCCGGCGACGAAAATCATTGGGAAATCGTTCTTCGTGTATTGGCCCATTTCGAGCCGGTTCGGGGTGGCTGATAATTGAATACTGGAGCGGGCAAATCGCCGGACTTCACGCGGCGAGAGGCCGATTTCCCGCGAAGTCTTTTAATGTATTGAGGATGACGATGATGTTAATGAGTCAGTGGTTATGGCCGGCGAAACCGTATTAATCACCGGCGCGTCGTCCGGCATTGGCCTGGAGCTGGCCAAATGCTTCGCCGCCGACGGCTGCCGTCTGGTGCTGGTGGCGCGCACGCGCGGCGCCCTGGAAGAAGCGGCGGGGAACTTGCGCGCGAGGTTCAAAGTGGAAACGGTTGTTCTGCCGGCTGATCTGTCAGAGCCGGATGCGCCAAAGCGGATTTTCGGCGCCCTGGCTGATCAAAAGATTTCTTTGGACGTGCTGGTCAACAACGCCGGTTTTGGGTTGCATGGCCCTTTCGCCGACATGCCAGTGGAACGGGAGATGGAAATCGTCAAAGTCAACGTGATGGCCTTGATCGAATTGACCGGTCTTTTTCTTCCGGAAATGTTGCAAAAAAAGGGCGGGGGGATCCTAAACGTGGGGTCCGTGGCGGGGTTTGTGCCTGGACCGAATATGGCGATTTATTACGCCACAAAGGCGTTTGTGCAGTCGTTTTCGGAAGCGCTGGCCGAAGAACTGGCCGGCACGGGCGTTTCGGTAACCGTGCTATGCCCGGGACCCACTGAATCGAACTTCGGCGCGGTGGCGCGCGGCCAAAAGACCCGGCAGAAGCAATCGAGCAAGATGTCGGCTGAAACCGTGGCGAGGTATGGACATTTTGCGTTCCGGGAAAAGAAAACCGTGGCGATTCCCGGGTTTCGGAACCGAAGTCTGGTGTTTTTGAGCCGGTTTGCGCCACGGCGCACGATTCGTAACGCGGTCAAGTCATATAATACGCTGAAGGAGTAGATAATGGTCATGGCTTTGGCTTGCAGGCTTGAGCCGCCTGGACAACCCCGCTAAGGCGCATACCGAGCCGGATTGTCCGGCTGTTGCCGTTGCGGTGTCCCAAAAGCGTCATGTCATGTCATTGCAAAAAGTCGCCGGGGACGGGTATATTGCAATGCAACAAGTATGAATAGAGCGATTGAATTCCGGTCCATATTTAAGAGGCAAAGGATACAGTCATTGCAATTGCAAGGAACGGCGCGGGTTTGGGCGATGGAATTAATGTTAGACAATGTTTGTTATATTTAATCAGTTTCGGCTTTTCAGTTGGCAAATAATTGGCTAAAACAGGATTACCATGAGGATCAAAGCTTTAATTGTTTTGCTTGCCGCGTTGGCGATAGTTTCGTCGGCGCGCGCCATGGACCGTTGGGCGGCGCTGTCAATGATCGAGAGCGGCGACAATGATTCGGCGATTGGTTCGCTGGGCGAAGTCTCGCGCTATCAAATCCGGCCCTACTTGTGGCCCGGGGGCAATCCGCATAATGCGGGTGTGGCGCTGGATGCGGCGCAAAAGATCATGAGACCGCGGGTGGCGAGGTTTGAGCGCACGCACAATCGCGCGCCAACCGATTTTGAATTTTACGTCCTTTGGAACGCGCCCCAGGAGGTGGACCATCCATGCCGGGCAGTCGCCAGGCGGGCGCAACGCTTTGCCAACCTTGCGCAACGCACCAGCAGCGGTTATGCGATGCGCTAAGGAGGGGTAAATACATAAAGGCAGCAACCTGACAGGTTCTTTTGTGACGCCTGGCCGCGTTGCTCGCTCGTCACAGATCCGCGAGGGACATGCGCGCGCCTCACTCCTTGTCCCGGGCAAAAATCCGCCGCGCAATCATTTCCCTCCCAACTGCATGGTTACGGCCAAGCCCAAAATATCCATCAGTCGCAGTGGCATCCCGACTACGGAAAGGTTTTGGCGGATTCATATACTTTTAGATATTCGCCAAGGGTTCGTTCCCAGGAGAAATTGCATTTCATTCCATTTTTCCGGTAACGGTTCAACAGGGCCGGTTGTTCGTACAGCGCGAGCGCTTTTCGGATGGCCCGGGAGAGCGCGCGCGGGGAGTATTCGGAGAACTTGATGCCATTGGCGTGTGTTTTATTTTCGGTAAAGTCCACAACGCTGTCATCCAGGCCGCCGGTGGCCCGGACAATGGGGATGGTCCCGTAGCGCAAGCTGTACATCTGATTGAGTCCGCTGGGCTCATAGCGCGAGGGCATCAGATAAAAGTCGCAACCGGCTTCGATCCTGTGGGAGAGGTCCTCGTGAAAGCCGAACCGCGCGGCAACCTTGTTTGGAAATCGCCGGGCCAGTTCGTGGTAACCGTGCTCGTAGGCGGGCGAACCGGAACCGAGCAGGACAAATTGCATATCGGCGGTCAACATTTCTTCCAGCGCCGCCAGTTGAATGTCTATGCCTTTCTGTTCGGCGAGCCTGGTAATGGTTCCGAACAAGGGCGCCGGGACGACTGACAGGCCCATTTCCTTTTGCAATTCCGCCTTGTTGATTTTCTTTCCGTCGAGGCGCGCGGCCGAGTACGGCGCGGGGAGATAACGATCGGTGGCGGCATTCCAGTCATCGTAGTCCACCCCGTTCAGGATACCGGTCAGGCGCGCCTGGCGCTTGCGCAGCAGGCCATCAAGAGCGCAGCCGTATTCCTCAGTCAGTATTTCGCGCGCGTACCGCGGACTGACGGTCGTGATGACGTCTGCGAGGGCAATGCCGGCTTTGAGGCAATTGATGCGGCCAAAATACTCAGCCGAATCCATGGTGAAGAATTCCGGCGGCAGATTCGCCAGGCCGAAGGCGGCCGCGGGAAAAATGCCCTGATAGGCGAGATTATGGATGGTCAGGCAGGTCGGGGGCGCATTCCCCCACCCTTCATATTTTTGCTGATTACGAACCAGGGCCGGAACAAGGCCCGTTTGCCAATCGTTAATATGGATGATGTCCGGGCGCCAGGACAAATACCGCGCCAAATGCGTCACGCATTTCGAGAAAAAAATAAAGCGATCGGCGTTGTCGGCATAAACGACATCACCCTCCATGTACAAGCCATTGCGGTCGAAGAAACCGTCCTGCCCGATAAAATAAACCGTGAGATTATTGTCCACACGCGTCGAAAACAGATCGGCCTGGACGCGCCGGCCGCCCAGGGGCAAATCAAACCACCAGGCTTCGCGGCGGATTTCGGGGAATTGCGCCTGGATTCCGCGATAGAGCGGCGTGACGATGCGGGTTTCATGGCCATGACGGGCAAGAGCCTTGGCCAGCGCGCCAACCATGTCGGCCAGGCCGCCGGTTTTGGAATAGGGATGGACTTCGCTGGTGGCGAGCAGGACGTTCATTTGCACCGGAAAGATTTCACCGTTTGAGACAATGGGTTGAAACGCCGGCCCCGCTCAGATTGTCGGGGGCGTGATTTTTTCGGCTTTTAGATACGGCTGGAGCGGCGCGGGAATAAGGACGGCGCCATCGGCTTGCTGCCAGGTTTCAATCAGCGCGACAAATAATCGCGCGAGCGCGGTGCCGCTGCCGTTGAGAAGATGAGGGAATTTATTTTCGCCATTGTCGGCCTTGAAGCGCAGGCTCATCCGGCGCGACTGGTAATCCTCGCAATTGGAACAGCTGGAGACTTCGAGATAGTCCCCCTGCCCCGGCGCCCAGACTTCGATATCATATGTTTTGGCGCTTTGGAATCCAATGTCGCCGGTGCATAACAGGATGACCCGATAGTGCAAGCCCAGGAGCTGCAGGACTTTTTCGGCGTTGGCAACCATTTTTTCCAATTCGTCATAACCATTTTCCGGTTTGACGATTTTGATGAGTTCCACCTTGTCGAATTGGTGGACGCGGATCATTCCGCGGGTGCCCACGCCGGCGGCGCCGGCTTCGCCGCGGAAACAGGGTGTATAGGCGCAATAAAAAATCGGGAGACTTTTCCCGGGGAGGATTTCCTCGCGATGGATATTGGCGACCGGAGTTTCGGCGGTGGGAACGAGATAAAGTTTTCCAAGCTTCATTGGGTCGTCGCCTTCCGCCACGCCGTAATACTGGTCTTTGAACTTTGGAAACTGGCCGACGCCTTCAAGGCATTGCGGTCCGACGATAAATGGGGGCGAGACTTCGATATAGCCATGCTCGCGGACGTGCAAATCCAGGAGGAATTGGATCAAAGCCCGTTCGAGCCTGGCGCCCCAATTTGTGTACAACAGGAATCCGCTGCCCGACAGCTTTGCCGCGCGCGCAAAATCCACGAGCTTTAAGCTTTGGCAAAGTTCGACGTGCGATTTTGGCTTGAACGAAAAATGGGGTTTTTCACCATGGACGCGAACCACTGGATTGTCGGCCGCCGATTTGCCAATTTTGACCGATTCATGCGGGAGGTTGGGCAATTGGAGCATGAGCGAATCGCGCCGGGCATCCACGGCGGAGGATTGTTTGTCCATGTCCGCAATCTGGCCGCCCAGCTCGCGGGTTTCGTTCTTCTTTGCCCCGGCCTCGGCGGTTTTCTTTTGCGCCATGAGCGCGCCAATTTCCTTGGAAACGCGGTTCCGCTGGGCCTTGAGAGACTCGACGCCCGCCAGGAGGGTTCGCCGTTCTTCGTCCAGTTTGAGGAGGTCATCAACCCTGCGCTCGTCCCCTGCCCCGCGCGTCGCGAGGCGCTGGCGCACAAAGTCCGGCTTTTCCCGAATGAGTTTGATGTCAAGCATGGCGCGAATTATTAAAAATAAAAGCGCCAGCGGCAAGCGTTGAAGGCTTAATGTTTGCCCTCGCGCCGCCATCCCGCCGGGCGGAACGATGGCCCTTTAGAAATCCTTTGACGCTATCTTGCGCCTCTGTTTTGCTTCGGAAGAAATGGGCACGGATTATTTTTACGCGGGGACGATCCCGCTTTGCCTTGCGGCGGTTGTGGCGGCGTATTTTTTCAACAATCCGATTGGGCACGGCGGGTGGTTTATGACGCGCCGGTTTATTAACTGGCTGCCGTTGGGAATGACCTATGCGTTTTTGTGCATGGGCCGCTTCAATTTGATTGTGGCCAAAAGCGCGCTGGGCGGGGTGATGTCAAACGAAGACCTCGGCGTCATTTTCGCAGCCGGCACGTGGACTTACGCGCTGTCTTTTCTCGTAAACGGCCCGCTGATTGACAAAAAGATCGGCGGTAAAAATGGAATTCTTATTGCCGCGGCGGGAGCGTCCATCGCCAACGCCGCCCTGGGCTTTTTGACCTGGGGCATCATGGTCAGGCATTGGAAGGTCAATCTGGTGGCGGCTTTTTCGGCCGTTTATTCGCTGAATATGTATTTTCAAAGCTATGGCGCGATGTCCATCATCAAAATCAAGGCCTATTGGTTTCACGTGCGGGAGCGGGGCATTTTCGGCGCGATTTTCGGGACATTCATATCGGCCGGAGGTTATTTTGCGTTTGATTGGAGTTCGACCATCGTGTCGCTCACCCGGGCGGGCGCCTCGAACAATGTGCTCAAAAGAATTTTTGGCTCTTCCGCGCCGGTGGACGCCACCTGGGCGGTCTTTTTCGTCCCGGCGGTGATTCTTATCTTTTGGCTGCTACTGGACCTCTGGCTCATCCGGGATGCGCCGGAGGAGGCCGGATTTCCTCACCTGGACACCCGCGACGCCTCATCGGGACAGATGCATGTTGAATTTTCAGTCTTTGATTTGCTGGGAAAAATCTTCGCCAGCCCGCTGATGCTTATGATCGCGTGCGTGGAACTGGCTTCCGGCGTTTTCCGCTACAGCATCCTGAACTGGTACTCGATTTTTTCCCACCAGGTGGCGCAACCGGGCGCCGAATTTTTAGGACGACATTGGGGCTGGTACACGTGCGTTTTTGGGATCGTTGGAGGATTCGCGGGAGGCATTATTTCAGACAGAATGTTTCAATCGCGCCGGGGTCCCCCCGCCGCCCTGCTCTGCTGCCTGGTATTGGCCATGTCCCTTGCCATGGGCGTGTATTTGTTTTCCTCGCCGCTGGCGGTGGGCTGGTCGGGGGTATTGATTTTCATGGGCTCGATCGGGATCACATCACTGATGTCGGGAACCGCGGCGGCGGATTTTGGCGGGCGAAAGGCGACGGCGACGTGCTCGGGGATCGTGGACGCATTTGCGTACATAGGCGGGGGCCTGCAATCGTTGTGCATCGGGTATTTGATTCCACAAACGGGTGAAGGCGCCGGGCGCGCCGGCATGGGTCTTCATTTTGGGCGGAGCTGGTATTGGTGGCCGCTATTTATTGTTCCGTTTGCCGTCATTGGCGGGGCCATCGCGTTCCGGATTTGGAATGAATTGCCGGCGGCGACTAAAGAATACATTGCTGAGATTGAGAAAAAAGAAGGCTTGACTGGAGCCGAATTTCCGCTAGGTTGAATGTGATGTTGAAAAACAAGTCACAAGTTGTCATTCTGGCCGTCGTCGTAACCGGCGAAGCCGTTGGCGCTTGTTGAAATGAAATTTAACAAGAACCCGCGGCTGGGAACGGCCGCGGGTTTTTGCTTTAATCCGGGCGATCAGCCGCACAACGAATAAACTATGAGCAAAACAACAGCAACTGCCAGATCCGCGGCGAAAGCGGCGGCGCGAAATGGAAAAACGTCAACAGCGACCGCGCGCAGCCGCGCGGAGGTGGGTCCGGCCATGTTTGGGCGGGACATCCTGGTGGAGGCGCTCGAGCGCGAAGGTGTGGACGTGATTTTTGCCTATCCCGGCGGCGCGAGCATGGAAATTCATCAGTCTCTTACCCGGTCCAAAATCCGGACCATCCTCCCCCGCCACGAGCAGGGCGGTTCGTTTGCGGCGGAAGGCTACGCGCGGGCGACGGGCAAAGCCGGGGTGTGCATGGGCACCAGCGGACCCGGCGCGACAAATCTCGTCACGGCCATCGCCGACGCCTATATGGACTCGTGCCCTTTGATAGCCATAACGGGCCAGGTGAATCAAAACATGATCGGACGCGGCGCGTTCCAGGAAACGGATATCATCGGGGTCACGCTTCCTATTGTGAAGCATTCGTATCTGGTCACAAACGTGAATGACATCCCGCGGATCGTGAAGGAGGCATTTTACATCGCCCAAAGCGGACGGCCCGGGCCGGTGGTGATTGACGTGCCAAAAAATATTCAGCAGCAAAAGACCCAGCCCGTGTGGCCGACCCAGGAAGAAATAAAAAGAGGATTGCGCGGTTATCATCAGCCGGATTTGAAGGCGGATGAAGTGGCGCTCAACGAAATTCTCGGTCTCATTGAAAAGGCGGAACGGCCGGTGCTCTATTGCGGCGGGGGCGTGATTTCCAGCGGGGCATCGGAAGAATTGCGAAAATTTGCTGAAGCCACGAATATTCCCGTCACGACGACGATCATGGGCGTGGGCGCGTTTCCAGAGACCCATCCGCTGTCCCTGCGCTGGCTTGGGATGCACGGCGCCGCGTATGCGAATTGGGCGGTCAACGGCGAATACAAACAGCGCAACCATCCGAGTGAGCCGATGGAGAAGCTCAAGGACGGAGCGGATTTGTTGCTGGCGTTCGGCGTGCGATTTGACGACCGTGTCACGGGCAAGTTCGAGGAATTTTGCAAACATGGCACGATTGTTCACATTGACATAGACGCCGCGGAGCTGAACAAGAATCGCAAGGCGCATTTGCCCGTGGTGGGCGACATCCAGGACGCGCTCAGGCGGATGAACGCAATGATCGCGAAGCGTCCGATTACAAAGAAGCGCGCAGCGTGGCTGGGCCAAATTGACGAATGGAAGCAAAAGGCGCCCTTTGCGTATAAAATTACCGGCGAGATCGCCGCCAGCGATCACATGAAGGACCACATGCAGGGGCAGGAAGACCAGGTCATACTTCCGCAAATGGTCATTGAGATGCTTTATGAGCTGACCCATGGCGAAGCCTACATTACGACGGGTGTGGGCCAACACCAGATGTGGGCGGGCCAATGGTATAAGTACAAATACCCGCGCCAATTGATTACCAGCGCGGGCCTTGGGGCCATGGGTTTTGGATATCCGGCCGCGCTCGGCATCAAGGTGGCCCTTCCCGACAAGGAAGTCATTGACATTGACGGCGATGGTTCATTTCTGATGAACATCCAGGAATTGGCCACGGCGCACGTGGAGAAAATCGCGGCCAAAGCGATTATTTTGAACAACCAGCACCTGGGCATGGTGGTGCAATGGGAAGATAATTTTTATGCCGGCAACCGCGGGCACACGTATCTTGGCGACCCTGACCATCGCGCCGAGATTTATCCCGATTACGTGCGCGTTTGCACGTCCTTTGGCGTGCCGTGCGAACGGGTGATGTTCAAAAAGGATTTGCGGGCGGCGCTCAAGCGCATGCTCGAGGCGAAGACGCCATTTGTGCTGGACGTGGTGACGCCTTATACGGAACACGTGCTGCCGTTTATTCCGGCGGGACGGACTGTGGCGGACATGATTTGGAAGTGAGGCAGGCGATCAAAGAGCCGTTGCCTTGCGGTTTGGCTTCCGGCTTTAGTCACTTGATTGAGGCATTGCGATAACGGGTGACTTCCGTGTTTCCAATCCGGAGCGTTTCTCATACAGCTCACGCATCCACTCTTTCAGCTCAGCGTGGATGGGGCTGATTCCCTGGCCATTCGAATGTCTTCCATGTTCAGCCGACAGACATTTTTAGTTTGGCCGATTGCGGTTCGTATGCCGTTTTTTTTGTCATAGGGATAAGATTTGGTTTGCCGCGAATGTAGGCGATACCCGGAAGCAAGGCCGATCCGTCAAAGAGTCGCTCTGAAAGAGTTATTTTCCACAGCATTATTGGTCGTCGCCGATTGAGCACAATGTCAAGATTGCCGGGAGGAAACGACACTTTCCTTGTTTTTATGTATTCTCATTTTGTTGTTACGATGCCCACGTCAACGCCCTGGCCTCCCACCGTTTGAAGGCAATGGACGGCAATACTATTTTGGCCGGCGTGAAGCGTCGCGAGGGCCTCATCCGAGATCGGAAACTCATCATAATCCGTGATATAGCCTGGAAGTCTCAGGGCCAAAATACCGTTCAAGTACACTTCCACGTCTTCGTCGTGGAAAATCTGGAGCTTGATTCCAGGGATGTTTTTCGTTTCGAGATTGAAATTTCGCCGCAGCCAGATATCCGAAGTGGACCAAGTTGTATTGAGGTAAATACCCGGGGTACCAACGCTTCCAAACCCGCCAATGCCCTCTTTCCAGTGTGAGGCGTCAAATGCCGGCTCGAACCAGTTATCCGGCGGCTTGTCGGTTGTGTATTTCCAGAGCGGCCGTCCAAACAGACCATCGGCCAGAGTTACTTCAATCGTTTTGCCCCAAAATCCCCCCTGGTTGGCCGCGAATAAAACCGACGGGGCGATTTTCGCCACGGCCCGATCATATGTTTGCAGACCGTTGCACTCGGTTTCGACGTCGGCGCATTGTGTGTAAACGGCGGCATTCAATCCCCGCAGAATGTGGAGCCGCCATACTTGTTTGAGCATTTGGACGTATCGCCGAGCCAGTTCATCGCGGTTGGTCAGCATGACGTATCCCCAGCAATTGGTTGACCACGTATGGCCCGGTATCATGAATCCCAATCCGCCGAATTCACCGAGCACCGCGGCGCGACGGGGATCGAGATTCGGACAATCCGGGCCGGGATAACTGTGCATGTCCACCAGGTCTCCAACACGCATGTCGGTCCATCCGCTCGCGTCATCCACCAGCCGAGAGGGGTCCATTTCCTTGATCCATTTGGCGAGCGACTCCGTGTCATACTGCCCCCACCCTTCATTGAAGAGAATCCATGTCACGATACAAGGATGGTTTTTCAAATTGCCAATCATGTGGAGCAGTTCGGTTTCGAAGTCGCGGCGGCCGTCGGCGGTCGCATTATTGGCACTGGGCATGTCCTGCCAGACAAGCATTCCCAGCTTATCACACCAGTAATACCAGCGTTGCGGTTCGACCTTGACGTGCTTGCGGATGAGATTGAAACCACTTTTTTTCAAAAACTCGATATCTGACCGCATGGCGTCGTCGGTGGGCGCTGTATAAATTCCGTCCGGCCAAAAGCCCTGGTCCAGGACACCCACCTGAAAAATGAAATGGTCATTCAACGCGATCCTCATGATCCCCTGATCATCCTTTCGCAGCGCAATTTTTCTCATTCCAAAATAGCTGGCAACCGAATCCAGAACATTGCTTCCGTCCATCAACGTCACCCGTAAATCATAGAGAAATGGATCATCCGGCGACCAGAGATGAGGATTCGGCAGATTCAAGATCAATTCGGAATTGGGCGGCCCCGTCACACGCCCGATTTCCTTGCCACCCGCAAGCGCGATGGCTTCAATCCGCAGGTTTCCAGATAAACTGTCCACCGACGCCCACAAATGAAGCGATCGGGAATCAACGTCCGGCACGGTCTTTAAGTCGTCAATGCAAGTCGCTGAAACCGGCTCGAGCCATACGGTTTGCCAAATGCCGGACGTGGACGTATAGAAAATACCTTCGGGTTTGCGCGATTGCTTCCCGCGCGGCTGATCACCGTCATCCGTCGGGTCGGTTGCCGCAACGACAATGTCCTCTCTGCGGCCCCGGCGCAAAGCGTCTGTGATGTCGAACGTGAACGGATCGTATCCCCCCTGGTGCCGCCCGATTTGATGCCCATTGATCCATATTTCGCAACGCCAGTCCACCGCGCCAAAATGCAGCCGCACCCGACGCCCGCGCCATGATCGCGGCACCGAAAAAGTGCGATGATACCACAGCTTGCTGTGTTCGTCGAAATTGGTCATGACGCCCGAGAGGGCCGATTCAACAGGAAATGGGACAAGAATTTTTCCCCCAAACGACACGGGTTGCGTTGCTGAATCAGGGGTGATGGCATAATCCCACAGACCGTTCAAATTCTTCCAGTCTGGCCTGACTAATTGGGGTCTGGGATATTCAGGCAGCGCATTCGTCGGATTAACGTCCGCCGCCCAGCGCGTCATGAGGGGAGCCTTAGCCGGGCGCCATTGGGCAAATTGCCGCCCGTAAACCGGGAAAGCAACGGCAACCAAGCAGGCCAGAATGACGACGGGAAACTGGCAGTGACGGCGCTTTTCAAAAATAAATTTGCGCATGTATTTAATGTCCGCGGCGCAGGAATTTTGCCACCGCTTCCGTGCGCGTATGGACGTGCAACTTCTCGTAAATTCGGCGGATGTAATTGCGGACCGTGTGGATGCTGACGTCCAATTGGTCTGCGATTTGTTTATAGACGAGCCCATCAGCCAGTCCCGCCAGCACTGAGCTCTCCTGTGGCGAAAGTTCAGCCGATTTGTCTCCAGTCACCGGAGCCGTTTTGAATGACTGCACCACTTTGCGCGCGATGGGCGCCGACATGGGGGATCCCCCGTCGCAAACTTCCAGAATTGCTTCCAGTAATTTTTTCGGCGGCTGGCGCTTAAGCAGGTAACCGCTTGCGCCGGCCGCCAGCGCCCGAAAGATCTGATCCGTGTCTTCGAAAACCGTGAACATCAGCACTTGCGCCTTTGGCATGACCGAGGTCAGGCGGCGGACGCATTCGATGCCGTCAAGGTCGCCCAGATTAATGTCCATCAAAATGACGTCTGGATTGTCCCGGGGCAAATGTTTCAACGCCTCTTCTCCACCGGCGTAGGCGCTCTTGCACCGGAAGTTTCCGGCGGTCGTCAAATAGCCGGCGATTTGTTCGCGCAAATCGGCATCGTCGTCCACAATGGACACGGTAATGAGTTTTTTCATGGGTTGTTCGCTGTTTTTGAATCCAGGGGAATCCGCATTGCAACCACTGTGCCTTCGTTAAGGCGGCTCAACCACGCGCATTCTCCGCCGATGGACGCCATCCGCTGTCGCATATTTTTCAAGCCATTGCCATCGCGGCCGCCATGGGGCCGTCCGTCCGCCGGTGGCGCAACGGCTTCAAAACCTTTGCCATTATCAATGACTCGCAGCTCGAATTCCCGCGCTGTCGCGCTCATTTCCACTTTGACCTTCGTGGCAGCCGAATGCTTCAACACGTTGTTTAACGATTCCTCGAATGCCAGAAAGAGATTGTGGCGGGTCTCTGAGGAAAGCGGACAACGCGGAACGTCCCGTGGCAATCGCAAATCGCATTCAACCGCGGTATTTTGAAAATACTCCACGGCGTGGTGAGCGAGATAGCTGGCCAGGTTTTCAAGCGTGTCATTGCGCGGATTGACCACCCAGACGATTTCGTCCATGGTCTTTAATAACTCCCTGGAAGTGTGCGCAATGGAGTCAATTTTTTCGGACAGCGCCTTGCCTGATTTTGCATCCGCGCTCGCCCGCTCGCTGAGGAAAGAGATTTTCGTGAGCTTGGAGCCCATTTCATCGTGCATGTCGCGGGCAATGCGCATCCGTTCCCGTTCAAGAGACTGTTGCTGTTCGAGCCGGGCCAACCGAAGGCGCAAACGGCGGTGCGAGACCATGCGAACGGTCCCGGAAAGCAGCGTGATGGCTGCCAGGACATACAAACACAGGGCCCATTTCTGAAAATAAAGAGGGGTGGGAACAATAAATGCCAGGCTGTTCCCGGCCGCCTGCCAGGGTCCATCAGGACTGCGCGCTTCGACGCGAAAGACATACCGCCCATAGGAAAGGCGCCCGTAATTCGCCACCCGGCTGCCGGCGTCATACAGCCAGTCCGGATCATTGCCATCGAGCCTGTACCGGAACTGAATTTGTTCCGGCGTTGAATAATTCAGCGCCGTAAACTGAAATACGACCGAACGGAGGTCCACCGGCGCTTTGAAAGGAACGTCTCGGAATGACGCCATCGAACTTTCCCCCCGCTCCAACAATGACACCTGGGGACCGCCGTTGAATGCGACGCTTTCAATGTACGCTGGAAAAGTGTCCTGGATTATTTGCGGGTTGCGCGTGTCCACATTCAATACCCCGTCCGACGTGGCGAACCAGAGCATTCCGTCCCGTGAAACAACCGCGCGCCCGCCATCAGAAATCATAAGAGAATCCGGAATGGTCTTCGCGTTGGAAACCAACTGACACGCCAAAGGCACGTTTTCGCGGGCGAGCGATTTTTCCAACTGAATCCGGTTGACGCGAAAAATTCCGGCATCAGTGGCCAGCCAGAGATTTTTTTCGTCGTCCTCCACAATTCCGGCGATGACGTCACTGGGCAGGCCATCGATGGTGTTCCAATTGGAGACGATGCTACTTGCCAGGCGAAACATGCCGCCACCAGCGGTCCCAATCCAGAGTTCACCCGGTTGTCCTTCATACAATGAGAGAATCGGAGTGTGCGCGATCCACCCCCGGACGTCGCTGAGATTGCCTCCTTTTTCCCGCAAAAGCCTGCCGTCCCTGGTTCCCAGCCAAAGTCCTCCAGAGGCCGCTGGCGCCATGGCCGTCACCTGTGAAATGGGGGTTCCAGCGACAGAGTCAAAATGAAACAGATCCCGCCCTGTCCAATGATATAGACCCCTGTTTGCCGCGCCGAACCACACGCCGCCGTTGGCGCCACAGCAGACGACTGTGACATTATTGTTCGCCAGTCCGTCGGCAGAAGTCAGGTGGATTTCGCGCCCGCTCCTCAAACCATATAACCCCGCCCCCAAGGTTCCCGCCCAGATTGTTCCACCATGCGCAACGGCGATGGAGGAGATATAATTTTGGATGCCCAAATTTCCGCTGCTTTCGACGTGGTCGAACCGTTCTGACTGGCCGACAAACAATCCGCCGTATTCGAGGCCCAAATAGATTTGACCGTCAAGGCCCGAGGCAAGGGCCGTGACGGGGATGTCGGGAAGTCCCTCTTGCTGGCGGAGAATGTAAGCCGTTTCGGGGCGCAATTGGAGCAGGCCGCCGCCGGAAGTCCCCAGCCAGAGGTTTCCCTCTTTGTCTTCACAGATGGCGCGCACGTCATAGGGCCAGCGCTCGCCGCCGAACAGGACCGGTTCAAATTGATTATTCTCAAAACAATACAGACCGCGTCCGCTCGTACCGATCCATAGCCGGCCGTCCTGTCCTTCGCACAGGCTCCAGATGCGAACTGAAGCGGACTCGGAACTTCGAAAGTAGTTGAATCGTTTTCCCTCGGCGAGATTAATGAGATAGGTATCTCCAAAGGCCCATAAATTGCCGTGCAAATCCTCGTAAGCGCCCAAGTATTCAGGGCTGCGGCCCTGGCTCTGGGTCTGAAATGCGTACGGCGAAATGCGTCCACTGATGAACCGGCACATGCCGACCTTCGTCGTGATCCAGACGGTCCCGGAACGCGCCACATTGACGCCCGTGACCATTTCGTCCGGGAGGCCATCGCGGGTGGTAAATCCCTCAAATGTGTGTCCATTCCAAAGATTCAATCCTGACCTGGTTCCGATCCAGACTTCTCCGTGGCTGTCCGCCGCAAGGCTGGTGACACTGGTATCCAGGAGAACATCCCTGAAGTGCGATATCCGGCCTGGTGCCATTTCGAAAACGCCCGTCGCCTCCGTTCCGATCCAAAGGTTCCCGTGGGAGTCTTCGCATAACGCGGTGATGTGATAAACCGTATTGGTCGTCGAAGGCACCAGGGCTATGGGGCTGAACTTGAATCCATCGAACCGAGCAAGCCCGGCATCGGTGCCAATCCATATGAAACCATCGCTCGTTTGGATGATTGCTGTGACGGAATCGGACGGCAGGCCGTTGGCGACACGCCATGCCCGCATGGCCCTTGCCGTTTCGGTCACATCGGAGTCGGCAGCCCGCGCACAGTCCGCAAACAGGGCGGCGCAGGCGAAATACGCGCAGAGCGCTATGTAAAACTTACGAATCAAGATTCAAACATCATGCTATCTGAAATGACGTTGGGGTAAAGCCCGCGCGGTTGGAGATAATTGACGCCGCTCCCCCTTGCGAAAGCGCCAGCGCGCGGGCCGTATCGCCAATCATCTTTTTCCCACTGTCGCGCCGCGCTGGTGATGCCGACTGGCTGCTGTCTTCGCCTCACGTCTGGGAAATGCTTCACGATACAGCAGAAACAAATGGTCGGGGCGGACAAATTGAAATTCATTGGTATCAAACGCGTCCGCCACGTTCAACAAATCGGTTGGGGTCACGTTCCACGTATTGGCCTGGGCGGCGATGAAGATGGGAGTTTTGCCTTTCCAACCGCTGGCAGCGCTCGTGATAGCGGCGATGATGTCGTTGGTCGTTGAAGCGTAGGTGGGCGTCAATCCAATCGTCTTTAGCCCCAGGTTGACCGCGTTGTACGTTCCACTCTGGTCCAATAGGCCAAGCAGAGTCGGACAATTCGTCGCAAACGCCTGGGCGATACCCGCGTTTACCTTGTCCCAGACAGTGATAGAGCGTTCGCCCGCATGTTGCAGGCAGGCATCGGAAGCGCTGGCCAAGGCGGTGAGGTTGGCCGCACTCCAAAATTCGAGGCGCCCATACCCCGCCCCGGATGGTCCGGCTACCAGGCAATCATCCGGCGAAGCAGTGCTCCAGTAATAATTGAGCATGGCGGGATCAAAGCTTGACATCAAAGGATCGGCCGTCCAACCGATTGGAACGCGGCCGCGCGACGGGTTATTCCACCACATCTTCATCACATGCTCCATGTATTGGGCATTGTCCCCGTCGCTGAGGATGAGCGAAACGTAAACCTTGTTTTGCAACGGAGGCGGAGGGGGGATACGAGGAACATTGATGGTGTGGGCGACGCCGCTGAAGACGGAAGCATTGCGAAAATAATCACTGGCCAGCACGGGGATTCCATACCTGGCAATCCAGGTCAATCCGTTGTCTTCGCTGGGCCACCATCCCATATAGAGGCCATTCATCGGGCGCATTTTCGAGACAAACATCCGCAGCAAATTGGCATCCTGTGACGTTCCCGGATCCAGCCAAAGGGTCGCGCATTTGATGGCCACAAGATAATCGCGCAAGTTTCCGGGCAGATGGGTTTCCATGCCGGCGATGATGCGGTGCGTACACCGCGACCAATAGTTTGTGTACAGATAGCCATAGACCTGGTATTTGTCGGAAAATCGTCCGCGCAGGTCGTCTTTGACTGGAAGGTTGTATGGGGAATTAGTCAAAACGTCCAAAAGGCCCGGATCACAGATGAGTTCATCGTTCACTCCGGCCATTGTCGTCGCCAAATTCAATGTGTCAGGCTCGGTTGGATCGGTGACGACCAATCCAGTCAAATAACTCCGGTATTTCAGAATGCAATTG
>JBOHXA010000138.1:0-24835 GCA_050737335.1 Limisphaerales bacterium
GCCCGCAGCGGCAACACCGTCGCCTTCGGCGAATACGGCCTCATGGCCCTTGAACGGTGCTGGATGGATACCAAGCAGGTTGAAGCCGCGCGCGTGGCCATCGCCCGCAATATGAAACGCCATGGGAAAATGTGGATCCGCATTTTTCCGCAGAAATCCTTCACCAAGAAACCGTTGGAAACGCGCATGGGCAAGGGCAAGGCGCCTGTGGAATCGTGGGTCGCCGTCATTCGCCCGGCCAATGTGCTGTTCGAAGTGGACGGTGTCACGGAAGCCGTCGCGCGCGAATCGCTGCGTCTGGCCGCCACGAAGCTGCCCATCAAAACGCGGTTTATTTCGCGCCACAGTCACTGAGAATTTGGCGGCTACGAGAATTTTATGAAGTATTCGGATTCGAAAATCAAAGATGCGACGCTCGTGGAATTGGGAGCGTTGGGCCGCGACCTCCGGCAGGAAGTGTTTAATCTGCGCCTGCAGCAGGCCAGCGCCCAATTGGAAAAGTCGGCGCGCCTGCGGACCTTGCGCAAGGACATCGCCCGCGTCGAAACACGGATTTCCGAATTGCGCAACAAAGCAAAGTGAAAAGACGTATTCATTTATCCACTTTTTAAACATGGCTGAAGAAACACAAAGTGCTCAAACGGCTCCCGACGCCAAACGCGGCAATCGCAAAGAACGCGTCGGCGAGGTCGTCTCCAATAAAATGACCAGGACGATCGTCGTCCGCGTCCAGCGCCGCTTCCCGCACCCGCAGTTCAAAAAGATTGTGACGGCGTACAAGAAATTTTACGCGCACGACGAAAAGGCTGAGGCAAAGATTGGTGACACCGTACGCATCCAGGAAACTCGTCCTATGTCCAGGCTCAAACGATGGAAGCTCGTTGAGATAGTCCAGCGCAATGCGCGGGAAACGGTCGCGGCGGCTTAATCATTTTTTATGTTGCAAATTCGTTCCAGCTTGGATGTCGCCGACAATACCGGCGCGAAAATTGCCTGGGCCATCGGCGTGCTTGGCCGCAATCAACGGTACGCCGGCATCGGCGACGTCATCAAAGTTCATATCAAAGATGCCGCGCCGGACGGCACGGTGAAAAAGGGCGAAGTCCACGACGCCGTGATTGTGCGCACAAGGCACATCATCCGCCGCAATGACGGCTCGTACCTGCGGTTTGATCGCAACGCCTGTGTAATCATTGACAAGGAATTAAATCCCAAAGGCACCCGCATTTTTGGTCCCGTGGCGCGCGAATTGCGCGACAAACGATTCATGAAAATCATTTCCCTGGCGCCCGAAGTCATATGATTTCCGAAGCGCGGCGATACGCTTAGACCCTGTAACGAATAACGATTTGAAAATATGAAGTGTCACGTTAAAAGAGGCGATCAGGTAGTCGTGCGGGCCGGCAAAGAAAAGGGCAAGAGCGGCAAAATCATCGCCGTCTTTCCAAAGAAGCAGCGGGCGATTGTGGAAGGCCTGCACATGATCAAGCGACACACCCGCAAAAGCCAGCAACATCCCAATGGCGCGATTGTTGAGCGTGAAGGCTCCATCCACATGTCAAACCTCATGAAAGCCGAACATGCCCCGCAACCGGCGCAAACCGAAGGCTAAACAAAACCTATTTTAATGGCGGCGCGAACACCGGAGGTTCGCGCCGTTTTTTTACGGCATCTGGTTTCACCGGCCAACAGATGTGTCATTTTTAATCTCTGCCGCCACTTGTTCGCCCAGTTGAATCGCCTGCCCAAGCGGCCCTTTCATTTGCGCGTGCCTGGCCGTCCCATCCGGGAATGAAGCCGCATGCATGGCGATATTATTGCCCAGGACTTCCGCATGAGCAGCGACCGGGCTTTGGCAGCCGCCGCCCATCGCGCGCAAAAAGGCGCGCTCCGCGGCTGTGGATTGAAAAGTATTATAGTGATTCAGCCGCTCGCAAATTTTCGCCAACCGCTCATCATCGGCGCGGATTTCGACGCCAATGGCGCCCTGTCCCGCGCATGGCAGCATGGTTTCCAAATCCAAAATCGTTGCCAGCAGGCCACCCGGCGCGGCGTCCCCAACCAATGTGCCATCCGGCTGAATTTTAATATTCAGCCGTGACATCCCGGCAAAGGCGAGGACTGTGGCGTCCAATTCCGGGCCATCGGCCAGCTTTTGCAATCGTGTTGGAACATTCCCTCGGATTTCGACAATTTTGAGATCAGGGCGCGCTATAAGTAATTGCAATTTCCGGCGCACGCTGCCGGTGGCGATCGTGGAGCCATGTGGAAAATTAGTTAGCCCGACCGTTTTGAATCCGCGGAGATTCCCCTGGCCGGGAGACCAATCCTGTTGTTCCCTCAAATTTTGCTTCGCCAGATATTCAGCCGAACGATAAATCAATACGTCGCGCGCCTCCTCTCGTTTTGGCGTCGCGGCCAGTTTGAGGCCCGCCGGAATGTCCGTGGGCAAATCCTTTAGACTATGAATCGCCATGTCTGCCTTGCCCTTGATCAGCGCCACTTCAAGTTCCTTCGTAAACAGCCCTTTGGGCAAGCCCCCTTCGACGAGCGATGATTTCTGCATTTTGTCGCCGGTCGTTTTAATGATCTTTGTTTCGAAACGCAGGCGCGGAAAAAATTCGCGGCAATGCATGGCGATGATGTTGGCCTGGGCGAGAGCCAGGGCGCTGCCCCGGGTGGCGATGGTGATTAAATCAGGCATCAATTGTTTGGCGGGGAACTTCTCACAAGTTGCCGGTTGAGGCAAATAGCCTGGAAATCCCGCCCGTTCGGCGTTCCGTTGTGAAATCTATCATGAAATGTTTTTCAACGGAACCTTCGGGTTTGGCCCCTCGCCAATACTGGACGCGCCACCCGTTGGGGACCACGCTTCGACCAGCGCCTTAACTCTTTCATCAACAATTCCCTCGCAAACACGGACCTCCTCTTTGCGCTGCTTGAGATAGTCATCGGCAATAGCCTCCAGGTCGTCAATGTTGTACAGATACACGTTCTCCAAAAAATTCACGTCGGGATCAATGTCGCGCGGAACCGCGATGTCAATTAACAACAGCCGGCGGTGCCTGCGCAATTTCATCAAAGGCTCCAGTTTCTGGCGGTTTAGGACGTAATTCGGCGCTGACGTGCTGCTGATAACAATGTCAACGTTTTCCAAGTGTGTCATCCAATTGTCAAATTGAACGGCGCGTCCCCCAAATTCCACGGCCAATAGTTCGGCTCGCTCCAGCGAACGTCCGGCAATCATGATGTTTTTAACGCCGCGCGAAACCATCGTGCGGGCGACCTTCTCACTCATTTCGCCGGCGCCCAGGACGAGGGCAGCCCGTTCAGCCGGCGCGCTGAAAATTTTCTCCGCCAATTCCACCGCCACGGAGGCCACCGAGACACTGCCGCGCTGAATCTGCGTGTGCGTGCGGACGTGTTTGGCCGCGTTAAAGGCCCTTTGAAAAGCTTTGTTCAGACGCGCGCCGGTGTGTTTGTGGCTGTGCGCGAGGGCGTAAGCGTCTTTGAGTTGCCCGAAAATTTCCGTCTCGCCCAGTACCATCGAATCCAGCCCGCAGGCGACCTTGAATAGGTGCCTCAGGCTGTGCGGTTCGGCCAGTGTATAAATGCTTTGGGGCGCGGGCGCTAAAGCGGCGCCGCCGGCGCGGACCAAAAAGTCCGTCAGTTCTGAAAAGGCTTTTGACGACGGAAGCGCCGTCGCGGCATAGATTTCAACCCGGTTGCAAGTCGAGACAATCACTCCTTCCGACGCGATGCCCGAGCCCCGTAGTTCCGCAAGGGCCGGGAGAATTTTGGACTCGCCAAAGGCGAACCGCTCCCGCAATTCCACAGGTGACGTGTGATGGCTCAGGCCGATGACGACGACATTCATGAATGATGGATTTGTGAGAGCAGAAGAAACCCCCAAAATGTGAGCATAATAAAGGCAAAACTGCCGGCCGCGCTCCATGCGAACCGCCGGCCGCGCTGCCCGAATTTCCAGCGCGAAAGAAGCAGGACGAAATAAAACAGCCAAATGAAAATTGAATAGTCCAACAGCGGATCATTTTTGAACCAAACGCCATATTTCTGCCTGACCAGAAACGCGCCGATGGCCAGGCCGGCGGTGAATAAAAGCACGCCGCTGACCAATAGGCCGTTCATGACTCGTTCAAGCCGTTGAATTGGAGGAAGCACTGAAAAGACCGCCCGCAGTTTGTGGGCTTTCAGGTCGTGTTCTTCTGTCAAAAACATAAGCGCGGCCACGGCGCTCAGGCCGAAAGCGCCAATGGCCAGGAGTATGAACGCGGCGTGCAGGCTGATGAGCGTGCCGGAAAAATCCGGTTCGGCCCTGTGTGGCGGGTCGAGCGCCGGCATGAGGGCGAAAACTCCCATGAAAAGAAGCAGAGGCGCGGCGATCGCTCCCAAAAATCGAAGGCGTTGAAAAATTCCAATAATCAAATAAGCCGCGGCAATCGTCCATCCGATGAATAAGGTGGCTTCAAACAGGTTATGGACCGGACAGGCGTTGATGGAGAAACCACGGTCAACCATGGCGGTGGTATGGAGGGCGAATGCCGCGAGGATAAGAAAATAATTCGCGCGGTCATCCTTACGAAAACCTTTTCGCCACAGAAAAACCGAATACATGGAGCTCAAACCGTAAATAATCACGGCGAGCAGAAAGAAATGACGGTCGGTGAACCAACTCACCCTGACAGATTAGTTGAGAAAAACGGCCGGGCAAGCGGCAATTGTTCGTCACTCGAAAATCGGCGCGGATTGCGGGCTGGCGCGCCATTCATTTGGCAATCGGCAATCCACATTCGGAAATCGTCCGCGCGGCAGAAAGAGCGCCTCGGGGCATTCCTTTAGCCGGAGCGTTCCGATCGCGTCGATTATTGAACAAGGCCATCCAATCGAAATCGCAATATGGATCCTTGCAAAAAATTTGCAAATAGCGCTCCGGTATCCGCTCCAGGACGAATCTTGACTCGCTATCTTTTTGCGCGGGGGCCATGAAATAGCCGATACTCTTGTTCTTGCGGCCGCCAGACAGAATTTCGAGCTTTTGCGTGGATACCTGGAGAAAGTCAAACATCTCGCGGAGTTTAGCCGTGTCATTCAGATCATCGGGCGTATGCAGCTCAAAACAGCGGTCACGCAGGCCGTTTGCATTGAGGAAATCCATCGCGCGGTTTTCGATCTCGACCCATTGGATCAGATACCATTGAAATAATGTTAACCGCTCGCCCGCAAAATGATTGAAAATCTCTTCATTGCCAGTTAGCGCCCAGGCAAAATGCCGTTTGCCGTCGTCGCCGCGGTAAAAATGAAACGGCGCATGCAGTCGCCGGCGCCAGAGTTCCCGGTATGCTTCGCTGGCGGCGACTTTGAGTGGGTCGCGAATCAGATGGACCAGCCGCAGTTCAGGAAAAAAATCCAGCGCCGCCACGAGGCTGGATTTTAAAAATGCGTGGCTGGATTCGATATACGTCGAACCGGACAATCGCTGAATATAGCGGCGCTTTTTCTCAAGCCGCGCCCGAATCTTTCCGATGCGCCCCGCGTACGCATCGTAAATGGCAGGGCCAAACATCGTCGGGTTTCCAATGTCAAAAAAAGTTTCATGGCGGCAATCGCAATCCCGCGCGTTCAGCCGGAATAGATTCCTGAGATAGAGCGTTCCCGACCGCGCCCCCGCGAGCGTGAATATAATTTTTTTCATGCAACTTTTCTATGCACGCATACAATTTCAACCGGCTCGCTGATTTCAGGCTGAAAAATTGTCGTTGTCTTGCGGTCGAAGACCGAAAACCCAAGCTTGGAATACACCGCCTCGGGCCGGCGCCGGCGGTGTGAAAAAAACGCGCCGTAACAATTCCGCATTCCGGCCTCCTCCAACTGTTGTTCGAACGCCCGCCAAAGGCGCAGGCCCAGCCCGCGGCCGCGGTGCGATCGCTCGACATTCAAGTGCAAATGCGCCGCCTTCTCCGGATGCTTCGGTTGCTCGCGGTACCCATTGGTCAGCAGCCACCGGATGAAATGGCGGCTGCGCGCGTGGCCGGCGTAACAACCAGTCGCCGCTCTCGTGATCATCTTCACCGTGGTTTGAAGTCCCGAGTACAGGAGCGTGTAATTGAACGAGGACGAAACGGCGCCCAGCAAATATCCAACCACGCGGCCCCCGTCCTCCGCCACCCATGCCCAATCCCCGCCGTAGTCCAAATAGGCATTGGTAAACAAATCCGCGAAAATCTCGCGGTCGGTAAAAATGGTCTCGATGGGTTTGCCCAGATAGCCGGTGTCACAGCAAATGCGCCGAATCGCGGCCCGGTCTTCCGGTTTATAGTGGCGGACAATGGCATTCTCACCGCCGTGGCCGGCGCTATGGCCATTGACGCGCAACGGTCCATTGCCGTTGACAGAATGCGCCCCGTTTCCGTTTATACACACAGCGCCGCCATTGGTGGGCTGCTCGGCGCCTCCGTTTCCATTAGTGTGCGGCGTGCCATTGCCGTTAAGGAAACTCTCCTTGAACATCTGTTTGTTGTGTCCTTCGCGTCCTTCACCGATAATCAAACCGGTCATTGTTCCTCCATTTCAGTTTGAGCCTTACCATAGCAGGCCCGGTGGAGAAAACATCGCCTATTTTTTAAATTTTTGCCAGTGACAATGTGCTAAATTTGTTCATGAGAATCCGTTGCGCCTCTTTTCGGAAATTCACGTGACAATCCCGGTCGCCCTGCTATATTAATCATTTCCGACGACCCTATCGTCTAGCGGTTAGGACACCACCCTTTCACGGTGGCGGCCCGGGTTCAAGTCCCGGTAGGGTCGCCAAACTCAAGCAATGAGTGAAATCAGATCCAACGCCGATATCGAACCGTGTCTTTCTGTCGTAATGCCCGTATATAACGAATCAGAAACCATTGCCACCGTGTTCAAAAATGTCCTGGCTCAGCGCCCGGTCCGGCAATTTGTTATCGTGGATGATTGTTCGACGGACGGCACGTGGGAGAAATTGGGTCCGTTGGCCCAAAATGAACCGAGGGTCAAGGTCGTGCGTCATCCGGTCAACCAGGGCAAGGGAGCGGCCTTGCGAACCGGCTTTGCCGAGGCAACCGCGCCCTACGTCATCGTCCAGGACGCCGATTGCGAATATGATCCGGCTGAGTACTATCGGCTTCTGGCGCCTGCAATCGCGGGAAAAGCCGACGTGGTTTTTGGTTCGAGGTTCATCGGTTCAGACGCGCATCGCGTCCTGTTTTTTTGGCATTCGCTGGGCAACAGATTCTTGACCACGTTGTCCAACATGGCCAGCGGCCTGAACCTCACGGACATGGAGGTTTGTTATAAAATGTTTCGGCGCGAAATTATCCAGGGTATCAGAATTGAGGAGAATCGTTTTGGTTTCGAACCGGAGATCACGGCCAAAGTCGCACGTATGAACGTCCGAATTTATGAGGTGGCCATTTCGTATTACGGACGCACGTATGCCGAGGGAAAAAAGATCGGTTGGCTCGATGGAGTCAAAGCGCTGTGGTGCATTCTTAAATACAATTTTATGTGAACGGGGTATCTTAACCGACCCCTGGCTGCGCCTGTAACAATAACAATGGACGCCGCTTCGCCAGGAACCCGCATTTTTGCTTTTCCTTTTTCTTTTTTAATTTTTAATTCTGTCATGCTTTTTCCGGGTGCGCCATCGCCGCGAGAGCCTGTCCGCGTTGTTGTCACCGGCGCGGGCATCGTGACGGCATTAGGCAAGGGATGGAGGACGAATGCCGATGGTTTTCGTGCCGGACGGGTAGCGATTCGGGCTGTCTCCTTGTTTGACGTGAGCCGCCAGCGGGCGAAGACTGCCGCGGAAGTTGAGTTGCCTGAATTGTTGCCGCGCGCAGGCCCGGATAACTGTCGGCTGAACCGGCTCGATCGCGCGGGTAAAATGCTGTTGTTGGCCGCGGGGGAAGCTTGGAAGCAGTCGGGTTGGGAAACCTGTGAAAACGTGCCGCTGGTTTTGGGCACGACCGCGGGTGGAATGACGCTGGGCGAAACTTATTTTCGGCGTGCCATCAGTGATTGCCACAGCCATCGTGGACAGGCTTATCGGGCGGCCTGCTATCAGCCCCAGGTTCAGGCACAGCTTGTAAGAGACGCGTTGAATTTCAGCGGGCCTACCACAATCGTTTCCAATGCCTGCGCATCCGGAGCCAATGCCATTGGCCAGGCATGGGAAATAGTCCGTTCGGGACAGGCCGGGCGCGCCGCCGCAGGGGGGTTCGATTCACTCTCCGAAATGGTTTTTTCGGGATTTGATTCGTTACAGGCGCTTTCGACGACTGTTTGCCGCCCGTTTGACGCCCGGCGCGACGGATTGGCCCTCGGGGAAGGAGCCGCAGTTGTCATGCTGGAAAAAATGGAGTCCGCAATACGACGCGGAGCCGAGATTCTAGGCGAAGTCATCGGCTATGCCACGGCCATTGACCAACATCATTTGACTCAACCGCAGCCGCAGGGCCAGGCGACCAAGGCCGTCATGAAAGCGGCCTGCGCGCGGGCGCGGGTTCTGCCGGAAAATATCGGTTATATCAATGCCCACGGCACGGGGACCATTCTGAACGACAGTTCGGAGGCGCTGGCCATTGGCGGATGGGCGGGTGAGTATGCCGCTTCATTGCCGGTGAGCTCGACCAAGGCAAGTATTGGGCATTTGCTTGGGGCCGCCGGGGCTGTGGAAGCAGTGGTTTGCTTGATGGTTTTGTGTGAACGATGGCTGCCGCCGGAAACGGGATTTCAAGTCCCGGACCCGGCCTGCAAATTTCCCGTCGTTTATCAACCCCGGGACGCGAGCGTGGAAGTCGCGTTGTCAAATTCTTTCGGATTCGGCGGCGTCAATGCTGCGTTGCTTTTTCGGAGGTGGAAATGACCCGAATATTTGTCGCTGGATTGGGCGCTGTTTCACCGGCAGGATGGGATGTCGCTGCCATGCGCGAGGCGCTTGGCCAGGGAAGAATTTTGCCGTTGCAGCCGCTCAATGATTCCCAAAGGACGCCTGTGGCTGGGCGGGGTGGGTCTCTCGGGTTCGTAAAGAATCCGCTCCAGGCGCATTTGGTCCCGGCGCCGCCCGTCCGTCCGCAATTTTTGTCGCATCCGCGTTTGCGTCGGGCCAGCCCGATAACGCATTACGCCGCTTCAGCCGCGCTCGAGGCGATATCGAAGATTCAGCCGGCTTCACTCGATACCGCTCGACTTGGCCTGATTGTTTGCCTTCAATCCGGTTGTGTGCAGTATTCCTGCCGTTTCTACGATGAAACACTCAAGAACCCGGCTACAGCCAGTCCGCTTTTATTTCCCGAGACGGTGTATGCCGCTCCAGCAAGTCATATCGCGGTCCTTTTGAAAAATGTCACTTTGGTTTCGTCGCAGGTGGGAGACGCGTCCTGTTTCCTTCAATCAATGGCACAGGCGGCGCAATGGCTCGTGGATGGATGCGTGGACTTTTGCCTGGTGATCGGCGCCGAAGAACCCAATTGGATTACCGCGGATGCTCTTCGGTATTTCGACAGAAACGCGCGTATCAGCGCCGGTGCCGGGGCGATTTGTTTGTGCTCGGAAGGCGCTTTATCTCTTGGAATTGAATTGACTGCAATTACGGATGCGCACACTTATTCCATGGCAAGGGGCCGCGCCGGAGCGGCATTGGCAATGCGCCGGCAATTGGATGGTCACGCCATTGGCAACGGTTTGGAATTGCTCTGCGATGGTCTGGCAAGTGGCGCGCGTATGGATGGGCCGGAACTGGCCGCCTGGAAGGACTGGAACGCGCCGCGGCTCAGCCCCAAGCGGATTCTTGGGCAGGGATTGATGGCCGCCGCAGCCTGGCAATGTGTCGCGGCGTGTGATGCGCTGGCGAACGGCCACTTGAAGACGGCCAGGGTCAGTGTCGTAGGCTTTAACCAACACGCCATCGGGGCAAAATTTCAAGTACTAGCCCAAAAATGACACAAGTCATTGAACCAGTTCCATCTGTCCCCGCGGCCAGGACCGACAGCGCGGCGCCGCCACCCCAGGTCATTATCATTGGCGCGGGCATCGCAGGTTTGTCATGCGGCTGTTATTTACAGATGAACGGCATTCAGACTGAGATTCTGGAGGCGGGCGAATTGCCGGGGGGACTTTGCACGGCATGGAAACGCGGCCATTACATGTTTGACGGTTGTCTTCGCTGGTTGATGGGCGCTCTTCCCTCATCATTGTTTCATCAAATGTGGTGTGAACTCGGGGCGATTTCCGGACGAAAAGTCTTTGTGTATAATGATATTTTCCGAATTGAATCCCCGGATGGCCGCGCTCTCACCGCGCCCGCGGACCTTGACAAACTCTCTTGGGAATTAAAGCGAGCCGCTCCCGAAGACGCCAGGCTCATCGAACGACTGATTAAAGACGCGCGCCGGTGCTTGTTTCTGGAACCGCTCAATAAACCCATTGACCTGATGCCGCGCCGCGCCCGCCTCCGGGCGGGCCTCCGGTATCTCCCCATCATTCCCGTCGTCCTGCGATGGAAGAACCTGACATTGGGGCAATACCTCAAACGTTATAAAAATGATTTTCTGCGCAAAACGCTTCGGGTCATGGCCGGCAGCGAAGAAATGTCCGCGCTGGTGCTGCCCATGGTGCTGGCTTTTCGGGCCCGCGCGGACACAGGCTTCGTCGCCGGAGGTTCTTGGGATTTTGCAATGGGCATTGCGGCCCGCTACCGCCAGTTGGGCGGCGTCATCCGGTACAATGCCCGCGTGACACGCATCCACGTCCAAAACAGCCGCGTTCAAGGGGTGGAATGTGAAGACGGCACGTCCACTTTCGCCGCAACGGTCGTCTCCTGTGCTGACGGCTATACCACTATTTTTAAAATGCTCGACGCCGGGTTCATTGATAAGAAAATCCGATTTTTATACGAGAAATGTAAAACCTTTCACGCTTTGATTCAGATTTCATTGGGCATCAAAATAAGTTTTCCAGAGATGCCTCACACGCTGAACATGATCCTGCCCGAACCGCTGCCAGTGGACGATCAGACTTTGCTCGACTGTTTTGAAGTCGAGTCGTTTGATTCCAGTTCCGGCCTTTGCGCGCCGGGAACCACTCTGATGACCGTGCGTTTGCCGACACGGCACCAGTTCTGGATGGATTTGAGGGACAAAGACCCGCGTCGTTATCGGGCGGAAAAGAAAAATATTTTGCGGCGAATCATAGCCATCCTTGACAAACGCTTTCCGGGCCTGGCGCACACCATCGAGCGGTTCGACGTTGCGACGCCAGCCACGTTTGTCCGTTACACTCATAACTGGCGGGGCAGTTACGAGGGTTGGCTTCCAACGCCGCGGATCCTGGGCCGTCGAATTCGTTACACGCTCCCCGGGCTGAAGAATTTCTACATGGCCGGTCACTGGGTTATTCCCGGCGGTGGCCTGCCCTCGGCGGCGCTTTCAGGACGCGAAGTGGCGCAGATGGTTTGCGCCCTGCGAGGAAAGACATTTACCGTCTCATCGGTGTAGCGATCATAGTAACACGCCCGCCAGGCAAGCCGTCATATACGCCGCGAGCAATCCTCCAGGCATGGCGCGAAAACCGACTTTGGCCATATCGCTGCGGCGTTCCGGGGCCAGCGAACCAATGCCGCCAACCCGGATGGCGATGCTTGAAAAATTGGCGAATCCGCACAAGGCATACGTCGCAACGGTGAAACTGCGGGGATCCAGATGTTTGGCGTAGTTTCTCGTGGGATCGAAATAACCGACAAATTCATTGAGTACGATGCGTTCACCCAGGATTTGGCCGATGGCAACGGTGTCATGCGACGGCGCGCCCATCAGCCACGCAAATGGCGCGGGCGAGAAGCTTTTTAACGGTTTTTCCGGCAAATTCAAAGAATGCCTTGCCCCAGGGTGCTTTCAAGATAAGGACCGCCATGGCAAGTTGAAGCCCTGCGCCCCAGACGACGGTGCGCCACCGAAAGAGTTTCCGATTGTAGGAAATGGCCCATGCGGCAAGGATCATCGTTATCCAGCCGGGCAGGCTGATTGTTCTGAGTTCCATCTAAATCCTATTTTTGCCGCTGCTACGGCCGTTGTGCCGTGCCGTCCTCGACTGAAACACGGATTCCAACGCGGCCGTCCGGAACGGGCGAGTCAGACTTTAGGGCCAGCCGCCAATCCGCCAGATTGGCGCCCAAATTGCACTGTTCGAGAGGGCCGGCTGCCTGTTCCACCATTTTGCTTGCCCACGCCCGGCTTTGCCGCTATTTGCCGCAAATCTGTTTGCAGCCTTGTTTATAGACGTGCCGGTGAAGCACGCCCACAAATGGCAGGTTGCGATAACGCTCCGCAAAATCAAGTCCATAACCCACGACGAAATAATCAGGAATCTCGAATCCCGCGTAATCGGCGCGGATTTTCTCGACGCGCCGCGAGGGTTTGTCCAACAGAACACAGATTTTGATGCGGCGAGGTTTCAGTCTCTGAAGTCGTGGCAACACGTGGCGCAGGGTGCGGCCGGTATCCAGGATGTCATCAATGAGAAGAACGTCGCGGCCACGCACGTCCAGGCGCAATTCCTTGGTAAAGACAATCTCGCCCGAATCGGTTCCCACGCCGTAACTGGAAACGCCGATGAAATCCAGGCGCATCGGAAGGTTCAGGTGGCGCATTAGGTCCGCCAGAAACATGACTGTGCCGTTCAACAGGGAGATAACAACCATTTCGCGCCCATGAAAATCGCGTTCGATTTCACGAGCCAGACTTTTAATTCGCCGCTCGATTTCCTCTTCAGTGATCAGAATGCGTTCGACTTCCTTGCGCCATTGTCCGGCAGCCATAACAGGCGCCAGGCGGGCCGCGGTTGGGCGGGACGTTGGCGATTTCAACGATATCGCCTTCCGTTGCCTCTTTGGCCAGCGACGAGTTTTGGATTTTTGGCTCAAGTATTGACGTTCTTCGCCGAATGCGTGGCGGCCGCCACAGTCAGTTGCCGCCCCAGCCATTCAGCCTCGGGTTTGTGGTTCAGGTTTTTTGCCAGGATCCATTCCTTGCCATCGCGCGTCCTTAATTTCAAGTCATAATACACGGCGTGGCCAACCTGCGCGCCCGCCTCGGCGGCAAATTCGGCGACGTCAGCGCCCTTGATGCGATTCGTTCTTTGGTAACCGGGCCAGGCCGTTTCAATGGTTATTGTTCCCGCGGACACTACGATGCGGCTCCGGCGAAACCAAAGATCTAACACAAAATACAGCATCAGTAAATCCATCGCGCCGAATATCATCGGCAAGAGACCTGGGGCGCGGTAAACAATGAGCAATCCAACGACGCCCCCCCAAATCAGGCATAAAAGGGTGGCGCCACCGGCAAACCCCGGTGTGCGGCCGCTCGGAAAAATAAATTCCTTGCTCTCCGTCAGCTCGAGGATTTCGATTCTAGATTGGATCTCCTTTCGAACTTCATCCAGCGAACGTACATAAGGGGCCGTGATGTTTTGGGGAATCTCCGGCTGTTCCCGCAATTTAAAGACAGGCACTTCAAACGTCGCCTGAAAGTCCGGCCCCGGAAGGCGCGCCCAGGCTTCTAATTGCCATTGCGTCCCGTTGCCGATCCCCGCGCTCGAATCGGGCTTGTCTTCCGGCAATCGAAAAAAAACAGGAATCGAGGTGCGCCACGCCTCTCTCTGCGGTAAGTCCGCCTGGAGCCACTGCTCGTCCCGCCACAGGACTTGTTCGTCTGCGCGAAGGTTATTTGCCGGTCCCGACGTCTTGCGCCGAACGCAGGACAGGGTAATGCGCCAGCCATGCTCAATCCGTAACACGCCGGGGACTTTGATTTGACCGCATAGCGCGCCGCCCGTCGCCGCGGGAACCGAGGCCATTTCAAAAGTCGCGCGTCCGAACCGACGCCAGGCGCGCGTGGTCCGCGCGGCAAATATGATGAGCGCCAGGCCAATGACAAAAAGAACCAGCATCGCTACGACGGCGCGGTCGCCCTGACGCCATTGCCACGGCAGGACCGCCAATGAAATGGCCGCGGAGCCGAAACACCAGAAGAAGACAAGAATCCACAGCAGCAAAAGCGGCTTCCGGGACGTCGAACGGATGCGCCCATTTGCCCAGTCCGGGCGCCTCAGCCATGGCTTCAGGTCAGGTCCGATTTTGGCGCTTTTGGATTGGAGTGTTTCCCGTTTGGCGCTGATCCCGAAAATAAGCGCGACAAACCCGACGCTCGCGGCCATGGCGCCAAAAAGCGTAAAGCTTTTTTGACGATCCAACCCGCCGGCGAACAGCCCGTCATGAACGAAAAGGGCCAGGGCAAAAACTCCCAAAAGCGCAAAAGGCGCCGCAAGCATGGCGGCTCGCTTGCGGGCAGTTTTGGGATCGGAACGCAACGCCGATTCGTCTTTGAAAATAAGGCCCATATCAGAATGACCCCAAAATACACAAAATCAGTGCAATTAAAATTTCAAAATCGAAAATTTAAAAACCAAAATGGACGTTCCCGGCCCTCTGGCGGGTTCACCGGGCGCTGGCAAGTCCGCTGGAAAAATCGGCGGCCGGCCAATGGGAAAAACGCCCCTCATTTCAACGCCTCAACGGTCGCCGTCAAACTCGCGACATCCGCCACATTCAGCATTTGCGCATTTTTGTCAATGCGTCGCATAAAACCGCTCAAAACTGAGCCTGGCCCGAATTCTATGAAACGTGTAAAACCCTGGGAAATCAAAAAACGCATCGACTGTTCCCAAAGGACGGGTGAACAAATCTGTTCGACCAGGCGCGCTGGAATTTCCGCCGTGTCGCCATGAGGCCCGGCTGTGACGTTGGAAATAACCGGAACGGTTGGCGTGAAAATTTTTATTTTGGTCAGTTCGGCTTGTAATTTGGGCTGCGCCCCGGCCATGAGCGGCGAGTGATAGCCTCCGGCCACTTGCAATGGAATTGCCCGCCTGGCGCCCTTTGCCCTGGCTAACTCGATCGCCCGGCCAATTTTGTCAGCTTCGCCGGAGATCACGATTTGTCCCGGACAGTTCAGGTTTGCCAGGGTCACTCCCGCCTCCCTGCAAATGGCGCGCGTCGGCTCCTCATCCAGTCCGATGACTGCGGCCATGCCCCCGCGCGTGGCTTCGCAGGCCTCCTGCATGAATTTTCCGCGTTGGCGGACGACACACAAGCCGTCTTCAAACGTCATCGCGCCTGCCGCCGCCAGCGCCGTAAATTCACCCAGTGAGAGTCCGGCTGCCGCGCCGAATTTGAGAAGGGGAACGCGTTCCTTGAGCGATTCAAACGCGACCCAACTGATCAGGAAGATTCCCGGCTGCGCATTTTCGGTTTTGGTCAATTCACTATCGGGGCCATTGAAACAAACGGAAGCCAGATCATAGCCAAGGGCAGTGTTGGCCCGATCAAACCACTGGCGCGCCGTTGAAAAAGTTTCAGCGAGTTCCCTGCCCATCCCTGTCGCCTGGGCGCCCTGCCCGGCGAATAAAAAAGCGGTCTTTGTCATTTAAAATTCAACTCGTCACTGGATGAAGAGTGTGATCTGAAACCCTGAAACTGAAAACTAAAAAGACAGGTCAGGGTCCTATAACTGTTCGGAAATGGCTTTCAAAAATGGGTCAGCCCAGTTCAACGGCGCCGGACGTTTTAACTCGCGGGAATGTTCGAAATCCGCTTCAAATAATTGCCGGTCTAATTGCGCCACCGTGCGAGGATCCGAAAAGGCCACATCCAGTTCCTGCGAAACCCTCAAGCTCATTTTCTCGAGGTTGGCCGAGCCGACGCACGCCCAGCCGTCATATATTGCCGCCTTGGCGTGCGTCATTCCTGGATAAATGAAAACCCGGATGCCGTTGCGGACCATTTCATTGGCCATTACCAAATCACTGGCCTGCATGATGCCGATGTCGCTCTCGCCCGGCAGTATTACGCGCACATCCACCCCGCGCTGCCGCGCCTCGATTAATGCCCGTAAAATTGTCGTATCGTTGAAATAGGCGTTTTCAATGTAGATATAACGTTTGGCGCGGCGGATGGCTTGCAATTGCGCATGGTAAATCTGCATTTCGGCCGTTGCCGTTCGCAAGACGCGGAGGTCTATGCTGCCGGGCGGCGCCTTCCGATGCACATGTTCCCGGTCAAATAGCGTCACCCCGGCGCATCCAAAATCACCAAACGGTCCCGCCAGCGCCCACGCTTTCTGATAATCCTTTTGCAACTCTCCGACAATCGGCCCGGTCAGCCCAACCATCAGATCATGCCATTGATAACGGTACAACCAGCCAATATTCATCCCGCCAATGTATGCTTCCCGGCCGTCAATGATGAAACATTTTCGATGGTCCGTGGCGAGCCATGGGTCCGCGCTGACGCGCACATGAACATCGGCCCCGGCTTTAAGATAAGATTGAATGTCCCCTGGAGGCTGGAAATAAGGAGGGACGGCGGATGCCGGGGCGCCTTCGGCAAAGAGCGAGCCAATGTCGTCCATCAACACACGGGTATGAACTGTTGCCGACCTTTGTTTCAAAATGTCAGCGATTTTTACAGCGTAATTGTCCGTGCCGAAAATGTAAACCATCACATCCACGCTATGTCTGGCTGTCTCGATGGATTGGATGAGGGCGGGAAAAAAGCGCTCGCCGTCTATGAATAATTGCACGCTGCCCTTATGCCGCCGGGCGGTCACCACGCGATCCAGATGTTTTTCCCAGGCCGCCAAGTTCATGCCGGCCCCCCGGTAGAGCGGAGGGAGTGGAGGATCGCTGGAATTCAGTGAGAATGAATTGAGCACCGTGACTCCGGAACTGTCAAGATGCCATAGGCCGCGGGCGATCAGGCTGAATGGATTCTTGACCGCCGTAATAAGGAGACTTTTGATGAGCAACGAATTGATAACGCGCAAGGCAAACGTCCCGGGAAGGACAATGGTCTGGGCTTCCGGATCACTCGCATATGCGAGGAAAACCACAAGATGTTCACGGACATCAACCAGCACGAATGCGGGCTTGTCCCCGGTTAAAAATAAGCTGGCCCCATGGGTTGGATCGTAGGCGCTCAGCTTGGCGGTCATCAGTTTCATAGTCTCCTTTGAGAAATCCGCGTCGCTGAACGTGTGGTCCACGACAATTTCGGGAGGCTTGTTTTCTAATTTTACAACGCTCAGTTGTCCGCCGGCATTCCTAAAAAGGACCAATTCCATATCCTGGGCCAGCAATAAGACTCCGTGATCGGGCATCCGCGGCGCCAGCCCTGCGAAGACGGCCTGGAGAAGCCGCTTCCATTGCGCGGCATTCCGGACAATGATCTGGTTCTTTGGACTGACCACCGATTTGCGCGTTGCGCGCTTTTCCTTGCCGAATGTCAGGACAGAAAACTGACACCGATATGCGGCTTTGCTCGCATCTGTGGGAATCCACGTCGCATGGGCAAATGCTCTGGTGCCCCGGAGCGGATAATGGATTTCGAGAGAATTTCCAGCGCAATATGCGGTCAGGTTGGTGATGCTGTTGGGTTCTATGCGTTCCAGATACCTGCGCCGCGGTCCGGGCAAAGCGCAACCGGCCAGCAGGAACAGGCTGGCCAGTGCGAGGGCGATCCGGATTTTCATGGTGCCTTTTCCCCTGATATTATACGGCCCGGCCTGATTTTACACGCTTCCATCGGAAATGCCGGGCGGCCTCCCAATGACGCCGCCCGGCTTTTCTTCCGGCTTCTCGGGTTCCTCATTCCCCATTTCGCCGTCACCTCCCTGTGAGCCATTTCCTTGACGTTGCCTGATAAGTCTTAAAACAAGTATCCGGATTCCAATCCACAATTCAAAAGGTTTAAAACACGCGCCGAACGCTATTCTTTGACCCAAATGAGTTGGCGACAAAAGCCGAACATTCAGGATCGTCGCGCCATTGTCCATCCACCAGAAACCGGTACTGATGTGTGCCGGTTTCGAGCCGGAGAGTTTTCCACCATGTGCCTTCGGACCCTTTGTGCAGGTCAATTGGCCGATCCAGCCATTCAGTAAAGTCGCCCACCAATTGAACCGACTTCGCCATGGGTGCATGAAAGAAAAAATTTTGTATCCGCCCGCCTTTTAAAGACAAGTCCCGCCTCGAAGCGCAAACCGGACGTGTCGAGCGGCCACGCGCGCATGGTTTTAATCCGTTGGCTCGCATTTCCGAAGCCGGCACTTTGAATAGATTTGGTATTTTCATCAGAAATTCCAATTGCGCAGCGGCTTATCGCAAATGTGATGCCAGAAAAAAATGAAGGCGTTATCAATGGGATTTTAGGGGAAAATACAAAAATCGAGCCATCCGCCGTCGCTGCAAAGCCTGCTGTTCTGCTAAATTGGCAGAATTCACACTGCCACTCTGGCCCATAGGCGCGGTGTCGCTTTGTCGAAATGCCGCGGGTTGCCCGGGAATCTTTGTGCCGGTGCAAAATGACTTTAGCTCGCTAAATGAACCCGGCTTGAAGATTCCTATTGCCATTCTCAAGGCGTTCGATCACAATGCATACTCGGAAATACGCAGACATACAGGTACGGAAGTAGCAGTCGTGTTTCATGATTCGTTTCGTCCCATGGCCTGGCAAAATTTCATGAATCAGCCGCAATATTCGAACGTCGTCATTGCCATGCAGCTTTATCAATCATTCGATCAAGCCGATGCGCGGCAACAGTTCATTTTTGCGCTCAACCATAAGATTTTCGATATTGTATCGAGCGCGTCTGATCCCTCGGCCAATTCCCATAAAAATTAAGTTTGTTTTTGTTTGCCGTTCAGTTCCCCAATTTCCCGGCCCAGTATGCGAGACCATCCCGTTAAACATGTAAGCGCCTCAATTAATCCAGCAATGCGGAGTGGATGCCTGTCCTTGAATCCAGCCGCACTGGCCGCCACGGCCGTTGCAACGCCGACCGCTTCAACCGTCCTGCCGCGCCTTAGCCTGGCGAATGCGGCCCAACGATTCAACGCCTTTGCATTCTGCGCTGTCTTGTCGGCCATTTTGAGCGCGGTCACGCTTCCTCTCGACGCGAAATTAATTGATGTGAATTTCACGCAGAATAGCAGCGACGGCGTCGGGGGCCCGAATCCGGGTCCCACCATGAGCGGCGCGGCGGTCATAGGCTCCGCGGGCGATCAATGGAATGGAGTCAGCGGCAGCAGCGGCAGCGGGCTTGCGCTCGTCTATTCGGATGGCGACGCTTCGCCGGTAACGATGACGTTTAGCTCGGGCGGCGGATACAATGTGTATGATTACAGCGGGACGACTCCTTTCGCCGGCGGATCGAGCGCGGCCCTGATGGAGAATTACCTCTACAATGACGGCGTTCCACAATCCGTTACGCTTTCAGGCCTGGCGCCAAACACGGCATACCAGGTCACCTTGTTTAACGCCGCCAATACCAGCGCCACGGGGCGCGCGACTTATTTCACCATCAATGGCAACACGTTGAGCAGTACGTGGAACGGCACGAGCAGCACCTTTGTTCCTGGCGTGGACTATGTCTATTTTCCCGCCGTATGGTCGGATGGAGTGGGAACGCTGACCATTACCTACACGGGAAACGGCAGCGGCGAGGGTGACCTTAATGGATTTCAAATCCAACCAGCGCAACTGACGATTTCCGGCCTGAATTCCGATGGCGCCCAGCTCATTTCATTTCCAACCCAAACAGGCTGCGGTTATCAGGTGCAATACAAAACCAATATGAATCAGGCTGCCTGGATTCCTTTGGGAAATCCGATCGCCGGCAATGGCCAGGTTCAAATTGTGAGTGGACTGCCAGGTGGCTCCAGCCACTTTTATCGTCTGCAAATGTCCGAAAACGTTCCTGCGCTTACCCTCCTGCGCGCCAGCGGCACAACGATCATCAACGCTTTCGGCCACGAGGTTCAACTGAATGGGCTTGATTTAGGCGGCTGGTTTGTCATGGAACCATGGATGTGTCCGGCCGACAGCGGCGGCCTGCCCGACACCTACAGTATTATCCGTGAGCTTGACAGCCGGTTCGGCGTGGCCACCGAACAGGCGCTTATCCATGACTATCAATCGGATTGGATCACCACCGCCGACCTGGACAATATTACCAATGGCGGTTTCAATTGCGTGCGCGTGCCGGTTTGGTGGGGCAATTTTTTTTCCATCACCAATACCACCAGTTCCGGATGGCGTTCTGATGCCTTCACCATGCTCGATTGGGTCGTAACCAATTGCGCCGCGCGCGGCATTTACGTGGTCATTGATATGCACGGCGTTGTTGGCGGCCAAAGCGCTTCTGACGACACTGGCGAGGAAAATTTGAATGCCTATTGGACCAATAGTGTTGATCAAAGCCAAACAGCCTTCATGTGGTCGCAAATTGCCTCGCATTTCAGCACAAATGGCGCCGTGGCCGCCTACGATTTGATCAACGAGCCGGACGGCGCCCCGAATTCGGCCGCTGTTTTGACAGCTTACAACAGCCTCTACAGTACGATTCGTGCCCTGGATACAAATCATATCATCATGGTCGAAGGCGCGTTTGGCAATTGGGACTGGAACATGCTGCCAAACCCGGCCACCTGCGGCTGGACCAACGTCGTCTATTCGATGCACGAATACCAATACGGCGGCGACGTCGCCACTGTCGAAGCCGGGTCGGATGAGCAGGTGAACGATTTCAAAAATCATCTTTCATGGAATGTGCCCGATTACGTCGGCGAGTGGAATGACATGGGACAGGGCGCGGCCTGCTATCAGTATTCGATCAACGACTACAACACCGCGGGCATCAGTTGGACGTTGTGGGCGTACAAGGCCGCTGACGGACTGGCGCCGGACGGATGGGGCTGGTACGACCCGGTCTATTGGCCGCCGACGCCAAATATCTCCACCGACTCGGCTTCGACCATTGCCGATGACTGGGAACAGTGGGAAACCACCAATTCCTTCGGCCAAAACGCCGCCGTCGGCCTTTGACGAATCGGAACGCAAAACGGATTGAGTCGCTGAACTTGAGGCCGCCGTTTTCGTGTCGCGTGAAAAACGTCGCTGTATCGGGCCTGCTAAATACTGAAAACTTTGCTTTGACAAATCGCCGGACCAATTGGATTTTCCTTCTCAAGGAGCGTGAAAATGCGCAATGGAAAATATGTCGGCTTTGTAATGTTGGTGGGCTGCCTGGCGGGGTGCGCCGCTAATCCAATCCAACAGAACCTCCGCAATCAGGCCAGGCCCCTCTCATTGACCCAGGTCACCGCCAATCCCGAAGCGACACGCGGCGACACAGTCATCTGGGGCGGCCGAATCATGAACACCACCAATGGCCCCTACGGCGGCCAAATTTATGTGCTCCAATTGCCCTTGCGCTGCAATGACAGTCCCAAAAACCATGAAGCCAACCCGGCGGGACATTTCATTGCCATTAGCCCTGAACATCTTGACCCTGCGGCGTATCCTCCCGGGGGACTGATCACCGTTGCCGGCCGGGTTCATGGCGTGCGAAACGAATATCTGCATAATACCCTGTGCGCCTTCCCTCTCGTGCAAATCAAACAAACGCACCTTTGGACATCCCGCGGAAAAGATTAAAATTGCAGCCTCGGCCCGCGTCCCCACAGAAAATTCCTTAGGGCAAACAGCTCCACGGCAAACGGAATATATCCGCCATATCCCGGCAGCGGCATTTTGAAAATATGCAAAATATTTGCGCCGGGCGTGTGATAAACCCATTGAGGGCAGGACCACTCATTCCACATCTCCCAGAAGAATCCGCAAATCAACGCTCCCAGGGACAACGAAATAACGGGACGCCAGTCCCCCTCCTTCAGCCATTGCAAAAGGTGCGGACGGCCCATCCACCGGTTCACCGGTTCCAGGAGCAAGGCGATGGAAATCCAGACCAATGGATAAAAAAATCGCGGCCAAAGGAGTGTCAAAGCCAGCATGAGCGCTCCAATCAGCCACAGGACCACATTCACTTCTCGCGTGTCTGGAACCCGCCCGCCGGCGGGCAGCGCTTTCACCCAGCGAAACGCCCGCGCCAATTCCGCGGTTTCAAAAACCGCTGGCATCACAGTCGAAAAGCACAGCGTGCATAGCGCGTTATATTCCAGCGGCGTGAACCCCCCGGCGCCAAGATATTCCCAATTCTCCGTTCGGCTGTTAATGATTTCAAACAGCCACCACGCCGGAGCCGACAGCGCAAACAACAGCCCGAACGCGCGCCGTGACCGCGTCCACATTGACGACCCGGTCCGCCGATACACCAGCGCATCCACAAAAAGGATATATCCGAGCCACAGTGGAAAGAAAAGATATACGGTGCGCTGGCCGTGCAAAGTCCAATTCAGGGGCCAACAAATTGCCACCAGCAAAAAACCGAGGCGTCCCTGCGCCGGAAACCCTGGCAATGGTTGCGCGCGTTCCATCTTTTAATTATACCGCTCAGAAACGCCCGTGACGAGTTTTTGGTTGACCTGCGTCGGGCCTGTACCCGTGGCCGAACCACTATTTCTGAAAAACGCTGACGCGCGCCGGAGGCAGGTTGAACCAGACAATTCGGCTGGCGCGGAGCCGAAAACTGGAAGCGCCGCGCGGACGCAGGCGATGAATTCGATAAGTAAACTGCACCCATTTGCCCCGCGGTTCGAGCGCCGAGCGAATTTTCTCGGCCAGGCGTTCCGCCTCGACAGCAGGGAAATTAAGCAGTGGCAGGCTCGAAATGACCGCTCCCACCTTTTCAATTGGCTCCCGCCGGCGACGCAAAAGATCATCCAGTTTCCAGGCGTCGCCATTGATGATTTGGGCGCGCGGAAATTTTTCCCGCAGTATGCGCGTCATGTTGGAATTTTGTTCGATGGCCACCAGGCGTTCCTGCCGCAGGCCTCTGCGGAGCAATGCCTCCGTGACGACGCCGGTGCCCGGTCCCAATTCCAAAACGTAGCTATCGGGATTCGATGGCAGCCACTGCGCCATCGCTTCGGCCAGGTTTCTGGAGCTGGGCGCGACCGCTCCCATGCGTTGCGGATTGGAAAGCCATTCCTGCATGAACAGGGCCGTGTCCGTCAGCGACGTTAAAAATTTTTTTGCCAATGTGGCCATAACGAAAAACCGTTGAATATCGAACCTACGCCAAACATCAATCCTCCGCCACGAATATTCGCAATTATTTTACTTTTACTCAACATTTAATAATAAAAGAGGTTGGTTTGTTGTTGCGCCGGCTCTTCTATTCGCTGACGTACCCGTGCTGTCTAAGCCAGTATAAACAATCGTTGGCCCACGGATGCGGATGCGCAAATGGTGGCTTGTCAGCAAGCCCCATGCCGTGGCCGCCGCGCTCGTAAATATGCAAATCAAACGGGATACCGTGCTTGCGCAAGGCCTCGGCAAACATCATTGAATTTTCCATGGGCACGGTCTTGTCCTCGTAAGTGCACCAGATAAAACACGGCGGCGTGTCATCTCTCACCTGCAATTCACTGGACAATTTCCTGACAAGCTTCGGCGATGGGTTCGGCCCCAGGAGATTCATCCTCGAGCCATGGTGCGTGTATTTGCCCATCGTGATGACGGCGTAACAGAGAATTCCCAGATCAGGTCGCGAACTTTCCCGCTCCACGGGATCCGCGGAACCGGCATGGCCATCGTCAAAATGGGTCAATGCCATCGAGGCAAGGTGTCCTCCCGCCGAAGAACCCATGATACCCACCCGATTCGGGTCAATCCCATACTCCGCCGCATGCGCGCGCACCCAGCGGATGGCGCGTTCGACGTCCAGGAATTCCGCGGGATAATGATAACCATGCGAACCGAGCCGGTACCTCAGCACAAAGCACGTCAGACCGTGTTGATTGAGCCAAAGCGCGTAGTCTCTGCCTTCGTGAGGAGCCAGCCGGGCATAACCGCCGCCAGGACATATGACCATGGCCGCCCCTGTGGCGTTTGTCCCGGGGACATACGGCGTGATTGTGGGAATGTCATTCGATGAATCTCCCAAAGCGCCGGGCGCGCCCTTGGGCCACAATGGAATCGGTATTTTGTTTTGCATCTCGGCTTGGGACAGAATGAGAGAGCAAAACAGTAATAAACTAGCAAGCACTGATTTCATTTTGCCATTTTCGGAGCAGATGGCGACTGGGGACAAGGAAAATAAATCGTGATTCGTTGAAACGTTGACTAAATTTGCTTTCCATCCTCTTCATCCTGTACATCCTGTGATGAGACTCTAACTGAGAACCCCGTAGCCGGTTCAATATATTAGCCCAGGGCAGAGTCCGAATCCGCGAGCGCGCCGCCTTGGGTCAATCGAATAAAACGTCCGCCGCTGAATGCGAACCCATGCGAAGCATGAATCTGATCTCCGGCCATTCCTCCGCCCTCCGAACATTACGCCCCATCAAAAGATCAAGCGCGCGCCTACCCGCCATTGCCAGGCGAAAGCGGGAGTGAAGGCGGATGAGGAGACTCAGACTAAAACCGGACAGGCCGAGAAACTTCATCCTGCAAATCCTGTTAATCCTGTCAAAAAAACCGGGGAGTTTCTGGCTGGATGGAACAGGATCAAAATCCTGTTTACCCAAAGCCATTGCCGAAATACATCATCCTGTACGAGTTGGCGGGTGAGGTTCAAAGCAGAGACCTGTCCCAACTCTATCCTTCAATTTACCTCTTCTTAGGTTCCAAAAGGTTCCAACTGCCCTTATTGAACATGCCCCGTGAATATGAATATATTTTGGTGAGATAAAAGCTGAAGACATAGCCCCAAACCAACATGATTAAATCCACAAAACCCGGTCCAGTATCCAATGTTACCCCGGCCCTCCA
>JBOHXA010000139.1:0-5896 GCA_050737335.1 Limisphaerales bacterium
TCCATGAAGGACATGGCCGCTCCTCGCTCGGCGCCACAGGCCAAAAATTCTCTCAGAAGCAATGCCCATGTTTTTTTAACCGGCTGCTAACGGTTGTCAACCGGGCGTTCCGGGGATAGATTGGCAACCGTTCTCATTGGAACTGAATTGAGAGGAGTGCCTTTATGCCCAAAATGCGTGCTGCACAAATCGTCCGCCCCGGCGGAGCGTTTGAATTGGTTGAACGTGAAATTCCCCAGCCAGGCCAGGGTCAGGTGCGAATCAAAGTCAAGGCCTGCGGCATCTGTCACAGCGATTCGCTCGTTAAAGAAGGTCATTGGCCGGGCATCCAATATCCCCGCGTGCCCGGGCACGAAGTGGTCGGAACCGTGGACGCGGTCGGTGCCGGCGTCTCACAGTGGAAACCCGGCCAGCCAGTGGGCGTGGGCTGGCACGGCGGCCATTGCGGCATGTGCGATAACTGCCGTAACGGCGATTTCTTCGGCTGCACCGTTTCATTGCAGGTGACGGGAATTTCATTTGATGGCGGATATGCCGGGTACATGGTTGCGCCGGCCGTTGCTGTGGCCCTCGTTCCGACCGAATTGTCAGCCGTTGAAGCCGGCCCGTTGATGTGCGCGGGAATCACCACCTACAACGCATTGCGCAACAGCGGCGCGCGCGCCGGGGACGTCGTGGCCGTGCTCGGGCTTGGCGGCCTCGGTCATTTGGCGGTGCAATATGCCGTGAAAATGGGATTCCGAACCGTGGGCATTGCCCGCGGCGCCGATAAGGGCGCGCTGGCGCAAAAACTCGGCGCCCACCATTACATTGACAGCGCGGCTCAAAATCCATCCGCCGAACTGACGAAACTGGGTGGCGCCAAAGTAATTCTGGCCACCGTCACCAGTGGAGACGCAATGGCTGCCGTGCAGAATGGCCTCGCGCTGAATGGCACTTTGCTCATCGCTGGCGCCGTGCCGTCCCTGACTATTTCACCGCTGGTCCTGATTACCGGCGGACGATCGGTCAAAGGATGGTATTCCGGCACGGCGGCGGATTCGCAGGACGCTCTCAAGTTCAGCGTCCTCTCGGGTGTGCGCTCGATGAATGAAATCTATCCATTGGACCGCGTGGCCGAAGGCTACGACCGGATGATGAGCGGCAAAGCTCGCTTTCGGGTCGTCTTGACGATGGAATAGTCTGTGCCCTGCATCGAGTCGGTTTGAGCGCGCTCACGCGACCCTGCCGCGCGGGAGAAGGCGGCGGGCGTTCTATTTTCCCTGAAATACCAACTCCCCGTCATTCGCGCTGACTTTAATTTTATCGCCCGGCTTAAACTCGCCTTCGAGGAGCCGCATCGAAAGAGGGTTGAGCAAATGTTCCTGCACGGCGCGTTTGAGCGGACGCGCCCCGAACTGCGGGTCATAACCTTCCTTTGCCAATAATTTTTTCGCGCCGGCGTCCACGTCCAGCGTCAGGTTCTGTTGCGCCAGCCGCTTTTCCAGGCGGTTGATTTGAATTTCCACAATCCTGGACAGCTCCTCCTCATCCAGGCTTTGGAAAATAATGACGTCGTCCACGCGATTCAAAAATTCGGGACGAAAATGTCTTTTCAATTCCGCCATCACCTTGTCCTGCATGCTCTGGCGCGCGCCCACCGTTGTTCGGCCGTCCATGAAGTATTCTTGAATAATGTGCGAGCCAAGGTTGCTGGTCATGATGACGATGGTATTTTTAAAATCCACGGTGCGTCCCTGGCCGTCGGTGAGCCGTCCATCATCGAGCACCTGCAACAGGACATTGAAAACGTCATGGTGCCCTTTCTCGATTTCGTCAAACAACACGACCGAATAAGGGCGTCGCCGTACCGCCTCGCTCAATTGGCCGCCTTCCTCGTAACCCACGTACCCGGGCGGCGCGCCGATAAGCCGCGCCACGGTGTGTTTTTCCATGTATTCGCTCATGTCAATCCGCACCATGGCGTTTTCGTCGTCAAACAGGAATTCCGCCAGCGCGCGGGCCGTCTCGGTCTTGCCCACCCCGGTGGGGCCGAGGAAAATGAACGAGCCAATGGGCCGGTTCGGGTCTTGCAATCCGCTGCGCGCGCGCCGTACGGCGTCGGCCACGGCCTTGATGGCGGCTTTTTGGCCAATCACACGATCTCCCAGCCGTTCCTCCATCTTCACCAGTTTTTGCCGCTCGCCTTCCAGCATGCGTGAAACAGGAATGTGCGTCCATGACGCGACCACTCTGGCAATGTCTTCGTCCGTGACTTCCTGCCGCAGCAGCGAATTGCGCGTTTGTTGCGCCGATTGTTTTTCAATCGTGGCTAGTTTTTTCTCCAGTTCGGGAATTTTGCCGTATTGAATTTCAGCTGACTGCGTCAAATCGCCCTTGCGCTGGGCCTGTTCCAGTTCAATTCGCGCCTGTTCGAGCTGCGATTGCACGACGCTGACGGCGTTGACCGCGGCCTTTTCGTTTTGCCATTGGGCGGTAAGCGCCTTGGACCGGTCCTTTAAGTTGGCGATGTCCCCGTCCAATCGTTTCAATCGCTCTTTGCTCGCCGGGTCTTTTTCCTTGGCCAGGGACGTGCGTTCGATCTCCAGTTGCAAAATCCGCCGATCAAGCTGGTCCAGTTCGGTCGGTTTGGAATCCAGTTCCATCTTGATGCGCGAAGCCGCTTCATCCACCAGGTCAATCGCCTTGTCCGGCAAAAAACGGTCGGTGATGTAGCGTTGCGACAACTGGGCGGCGGCCACCAGCGCCGAATCCTGGATGCGGACGCCGTGATGCACCTCGTACCGCTCCTTCAGCCCCCGCAAAATGGCGATCGTGGCTTCGACGCCGGGTTCGGTCACGATGACCGGCTGGAAACGCCGTTCGAGCGCCGGGTCCTTCTCGATATGTTTGCGATATTCGTCCAGCGTCGTCGCGCCCACGCACCGCAATTCGCCGCGCGCAAGCTGCGGCTTCATGATGTTGGCCGCGTCCGTGGCGCCCTCGGCCGCGCCGGCGCCCACCAATGTGTGCAATTCGTCTATGAACAAAATGATTTTTCCCTCGGCGGCCACAATCTCCTTGAGGAATGCCTTTAGCCGGTCTTCAAATTCGCCGCGATATTTTGCGCCCGCGATCATGGCGCTCAGGTCCATTGCCACGAGCCGCTTGTTCTTTAGGGATTCCGGCACATCCCCGCCCACAATCCGCCGCGCCAGGCCCTCGGCAATCGCCGTCTTGCCCACGCCGGGTTCCCCGATGAGCACCGGATTGTTCTTGGTGCGCCGCGTGAGCACTTGCATCACGCGCCGGATTTCCTCGTCACGCCCGATGACCGGGTCAATTTTACCCTGCCGGGCCAGCGCCGTCAGGTCGCGCCCATATTTTTCCAATGCCTGGAATTTGTCTTCCGGATTGGCATCGGTCACGCGCTGGTTGCCGCGCAACTCCGCAAGTGCGCGCAATATCAAATCGCGCTTCAAACCGTGCTTTTGAAAAATCTTTTTCAGCGAGGAACCGCCCTGGTCAATCAGGCCCAGCAGCAGATGCTCGGTGCTCACGTAATCGTCTTTGAGTTTCGTTGCTTCCGATTGCGCGGCATCAAGCGCTTTTTTAAAAGTGTTGCCGGCGAAAACTTCGCCGCCCTGGACTTTATGCCGGCCCGCCAATTCGCTTTCCAGGTCCGGTTTCATCCGGTCGCCGGGCGACCCCACGCGCTGGAGCAAATCCGGAATGAGGCTGTCCGTCTGCGAAATCAGCGCCAGCGCCAGATGTTCGCCGTCCAATTCCTGGTGCGCAAATCCGCGGGCGATATTTTGCGCCTCCTGCAAAGCCTCCTGCGATTTAATTGTCAGTTTTTCAGGCTGCATAACGGGAACTTAGCGCAAAAGAGGCCGGACGCAAACCGTTCCTGTCCGCCGGCGTGGCCGCGGACATGAGTCCGCCCGAAATTTCTTTGTCGTTGGACGATCGAATCAGCTTTTTTCCCTCGCCGATATGGCGACGGCGCAAGTCGCAAATCGCGTAAATCGCAAATCCTGAATTCAAATCGGCTTGCCCCTTTGTCGCGACGTTATATAATAGGCTGACAATTCCGGCATCGCGCCGGCCTGTCGGTTGCCAACGTAGCTCAGTTGGTAGAGCAGCGCTTTCGTAAAGCGCGGGTCGCTGGTTCAAGTCCAGTCGTTGGCTCCATTTAATTAAGCGGAAAAAAAGGCCACCGATTTGGCCGCCTCCATACATACTTTTGCAAACCAAAAGCGCAAGACCCGGAAATCTTCAAATCAGGATGAAGGAATTTTCAATGCGGTCTCAAACCGCTTAATCGCTGTTCGCAGTTGCGCCATTTCGTCCAGAATTGTCTCGAATTTCGACGCCAGTTCGTCAATCCGAATGGTATTGGCCTCCGCGCGCCCGCACAGGTCAATGGAATTGACCATGGATTTAACCGATGCCATTTCCTTTTCAAAAGAGATTTTGCCCTGTGATATATGATTCTTGATGTCCGCCAATGCTAAATCGGATCGCCCGATCGCGTTTCGAATCTCGTGCAGTTGCTCTTGTATCTCCTTTTCTTGCATTCAGACGCGAAATCGAAAATACCTCAGAAAGAGTTAAATGTCCAACCGGGAAAATTACGATTTTTGTGACCCTGGCGCGACCCGATAAAAAAGCTAATCTCTTGAATCGCCGTCGGCGCCAGCGGGCAAAGTGCAAATTCCAAATCCCAACCATGCAACGTTGCTGACCTAATCTGCCGAGCAATCACGTCTTTAAAAACGGTATATTTATAGGTCTCCCGGTCTTTTAACGATAAATTGCCGCCCTCAGAGGCGGGCGTCTGGGCTCGGTCTCCAGAATGCTGTAGGATGCCAGAACCAAAACAAACGTCCAAAATATGCAAGCAACAGCCGCGCGGAATAAGCCTCACTTCAGTATCCCCTCAATCATCGCCATCGCCGCCGCCATAGCGTGCTGCTTCGTCAGGCCCGCCACCGGATTCGCGCTGGCCATCGTCGCAATCATCTTCGGCGCGATTGGGCTTCTCCTTTCCCTGGCGCCGAGCGTCCGGGGCGGCCTAACGAGCATTTTCTCTTTCATCCTCGCCGCAATTGGTATCGTCGTCGCCATCCTAAAGGCTATCGTATAAAACTCAAAAAAAATGCGCCATGCCGGGCGCCATTGATCGCGCGGTTGAACGTCTTTACCCAACATTCAGCCATGGAATCGCCGCCGCTGCAACCGTCCCGAACCGGTCACGCGCGACAAACACACTTCGATAGACGGCGTTGACACGGACATATTTTGCCGCCTCGTCCGCGCCATCCAGCCCTCAAAGCATCGCCCGCGCCGCTTCAGGAAAAACCCCGTTACTTCGGTCGTGTTCACAATTTCGCTGCTGCGAATGTGGCAGCAACTGCAAGGGCGGTTCAACCTTCCCAACTACCACTTTTTACAACTTAGAGCTTTGACAGAATGAACCGAATCGGCAGAATTGATGAGCGCATTTCTACCACTCGCTATGACCTTCCGAATCTCATTCGCGTTTCCTTTGGTTGCTTTGCTTTCCGTCAACCATATCCGCAGCAATCCGATTGTGGGACCGGCGAACATCCCCGCACGCGTATACATTCGTTCCGAACATCTCGACGTGATAGTGTCGCCCACCGTAGCCGCATTCAAGGGCACATTCACTTTTGCCGCCCAGGCTCTGAATAATATGAACGAGGGCACGCAACAAACTTTCATGCTGCTTCCCATTTGGTTTCCGCAACAGAAGTCAAGCAATCCTGCCGTCAGTCGATTTTGGGATGCTTTCGGCACCAATTTATTTCGGGTCGTTCGTCCAAGAAACCGTGAAGTGCTCGAAAAAGCTGTGGGCTTAAATATTCTTTTAGGAAAAAAGCCAGTGCCAGTA
>JBOHXA010000140.1:0-2852 GCA_050737335.1 Limisphaerales bacterium
TTTCAACTCCCGCCGCCTCCACCATAGCTTGGTGAAGGAGGACTGCGCCGCCTCGGTGCGGCGCCGGTCACGCTTCAAATGCCTGCGCAACGCGGCATGGATGTCGCGGTGCGATTAAAAGGAGGCAGGTCTGTGCGATCAAAAGGCGGACAATGCTTTGACACCCTTGTCAACGAAACCGTGTCGTATAGGCTTGGTGGTTGCTTCAGCGGAGGATAGTGCTCTTGCGGGGACGCAACCTGAGCGCCGTGTGAAGACTGATAAACGGCAGGTCGGGCTGTCCGCAGGGGCGGCCCGGCTAGCCCTGCCGGTATCAGTTTCAAGGCGAAAAACCCATCGTTCTTTGTCATTCTTGCTACGATGAAAAATTACAGATGAGATCATGGCCGGGAAACACGATGGAATTTTCCGTGCCGGTTGAATTCGCGCCGTGCACAATTGCGAATTATTCTGCAAATTGGCATCCTCTGGTGGTAAATGAAATCGCTGACGATTGAACTGACGAAAGGCGAGACGCGCCAATTTCAATTCATCGGCTGGAAAACTCCGAAAGCAGACAAAAGTAAAAAACGCCATCTGCAAAAAAGCGACCAATGAAACATCGCCTCACCTTTTGCCTGGACCCAGGTTCGCCGCCCGGCCTCCTGATTTCCCAGGTCCAATGAACCAAACGTCGCAGGGCGATCCCCACGGTCTCTTCCTCACCGGTTTATGAAATCACAGACAATAAAAAACATCATCGGGCATTCCATCTTGCTCATGGTTTTGGGGCTTTTGTTCCGGGCCTCGAATGCTGTCGCAGCGTATCAAACCTGGACCAATGACGTGTGGATGCTGGACAACAATGGCAACCCGATCATGGCGCAGGGCGGCGGCATTTCAAAATTCGGGAACACCTACTACTGGTATGGCATCCAATACCGGGAGATGGGGCCATATTTCACGAACGGCACGGTCAACACCGGCAGTTCAACTTTTGTGGCAATCAACTGTTACAGCTCCCGGGATTTGGTGCATTGGACGTTCCAGAACCAGGTGGTCAACACGTCCACGCCCGGCTTTAGCGGCTCCGGCTGGGTTGGACGAATGGGGCAATGTGTTTACAACAGCGCGAACAACCAATATGTCATCTGGTGTCAGGGAAACGGCGCGCAGGCGTGTTTCACGGGCAGCACGCCAACCGGCAACTTCTCCTATGACACCACCCAAACCGACATCACCAACGTTTATTATGCGCCCGTCACCGGCGATTCCACGGTTTTCTGCGACGTGGACCATGGCGGGACGCCTTACTTGATCTTTTCCGATTCCCACGGGCGCCAGCACGCCTATGTCGCGCCGTTCAGCGCGGATTATTTGACCATCGGACCGGCGACGCAGATTGACGACGTCACGGGCGTCCCCGCCTGGCCGCAGGGGCAGGAAGCGAACAACATGTTTGAGCGGGACGGCGTTTACTATTACACCATGTCCAACCTGGCGGGCTGGGGTTACTCCAGCGCCTATGCGGTGTGGTCAACCAACATCTTCGTCCCGACCGATTACACGGCGGATGCCGCCTATGAGGGAACCACCGCCGACTACACACACTATTCGCAGGTGAGTTTCGGTTTCGAAGTTGCCGGCACCGTGGCCACGAACTACATCATGGTGGGAGACCGCTGGGCGCAATTCAACAGCGGCTACGAGAACGCCGGACCCGGGGATGGGAACGGCTTCAGCATCATGTGTCCGATCACTTTCACCCATGGCACGCCGTATTTCAACTCGGTCCACATGTTTCAGATTGATACGGTCACCGGAAACATTCGTCCCGCAACACCGGCGAACGTTCCCACCAATCTGACTGCCACGGCGAGCGAGGGACAGACGCCGGGGCAAGTCGTGTTGAACTGGGCGGCGATGGACGGGGCGACGGCTTACAACCTGTATCGCTCGACCACCAACGGCGGAACCTATGCTCCCATTGCCACTTCGACGACCAACAGCCATACGGACACTGGATTGCAGAACGGGACGACCTATTATTATGTGGTCACATCCACGAACATCTTCGGCGAAAGCCCCGAATCTGCGCAAGCCGGCGCCACGCCGTCCATCGGCCCGCTCATCACGGCGGCTTCGGCCAGCCCGGTTCCGGTGTTCCCCGGTGGAATCGTGACAATCAGCGCCACAGTGACGGCCCAGGCCAATCCGATTGCCTCGGTCGCGGTAAACGCCAGCGCCATTGGCGGATTGACCAACCAGATTCTGGTTTCAAATGGAGCCGGCAATTTCACCAACAGCGTCGCCGTCAGTCCAACCACGTTGCGCGGCATCCAGCCGTTGACCATCAATGCCGCTGATAATTCGGGGAACATCGCCTCGCCGTATCCCTTTTCAGCGACTGTCGGATCCGTGGGCATCACCTGGGATGGCGGCGGCAGCGATGAGAACTGGAGCGACGGCGCGAACTGGGTTGGCGGAGCGGCGCCGGGACCGGGTTATAGTCTGGACTTTGGCGGCCAGGTTGGCCTCACGCCGTTCATGAACAATTCCTACAACGTCTTTGTAATGACGTTCGACAGCACCGCCGGGGCTTTCAGCATCGGCACGAGCGGCGACACACTGACCCTTACCGGAAGCGTCACCAACGACTCGGCCAATGCGCAGACTTTGAACGTGCCGATTGTCCTCGGCACACCGGTGACGGTCAACGCGGTTTCCAGCGACTTGTTGTTCGGCCAGGCCATTGCCAACGGCGGCAATCTGCTCACGATCATGGATGGCGGACACAACACCACGGTCAGCGGCCCAATTTCCGGGCCGGGTGGGGTTGACCAAGATCGGCACCGGCACCAACACCCTTATGG
>JBOHXA010000141.1:0-1096 GCA_050737335.1 Limisphaerales bacterium
GTGGAATACATCAATTACACAAAAAATCCTCAAATCATGGATTACAAGCTGTATGCAGTGCGAATTGAAGAGGCATTTCGGTTCAATCCCGAAGACACTCTCATCTTTCGTGTCATACTCACCAATGAAACCGACGCGATATTGCGATACAGGCCGGACGGGTTTTCATTGCGGGTAGGCCACCGGATTTATCCACAGTCCATCAGCGACGCCGCTGGCTCCATTCCCCCGCACGGCATTGCACCGGCTTACTTTGCCGTCACCGGAACACCAGACGGCGGACGCAACGATATTTCGCTCAAAAATAATTTCATCGTGATTCTCAGCGCCTGGCCCGATGGGCCGGTGACCGATTCCATCACGCCGACCAATTCAAGCGAACCAAAAAAGATTTCCCATGAACCCGCGCCGCGCCATTGAGTTCTTTCGCACCCCGGTAGGGGCATTTGCCGGATTTTGCATCCTGCTTGCCGTCGCCCTTATTGTCACCCACCACTTTCGCAATCCCGGCCCCTATAACCCGCTGCAACTGATTGGCCACACACATGCCGCGCAAAAACCGCAACTGGTTAAATCGGTATATAAGAACATGGACCCGTATAATCCGCCCCTGTCAGGGCTGGACACAGGAACGTCAGCCAACCCGGAGACCGAAGGAGCGGGCGAACAACGAAAGCCGTTGCTGCCGCCCATCAGTCTTTTCGACGATGAATATCCCAATGAGTCAAAGCCGCTAAGTCCGTTGTATGCGCCATTTGGTCGGCTCATTCCTTGCGAACTTGTAGTGACGGTTGATTCTTCAACGATTCGGACTCCGATAATCGGCCTGGTCACAGAGGACATCTATTATGGCGGGCATTTAATCATTCCGGCAGGAACCGAGGTTCACGGCGTCGCCCAGGTGGATCGCGAACGGGAACGAATCGGCAGCGACAACAAATGGACCCTGGTAATGCAGGATGGCGAAGAACTCACGCTGACTGGCATCGCATTGGACCGCGACACGGACACCAACGGCATCGGCTGGGGCATCACTGACGGCAGCGCCGGATTACGCGGGCGGTTGATTAAAACCGATGACCTTGCGGAAATAAAA
>JBOHXA010000142.1:0-4582 GCA_050737335.1 Limisphaerales bacterium
ACCATTTACCACATGACGTCCAACCACGAGGACGCCAATGACCTGGCGCAGGAATCCTTTGTCAAAGCGTTTCAGGCCCTCAAATCCTTCAAAGGCGGCTCCAGCTTCTACACCTGGCTGTATCGGATCGCTGTCAATAAGACCATCAATTTTCTTAAACAGCGCAAAAACCGGCAGCACATGAGCCTCGACGACATGGATTTCAACGCCGAACATAATCCGGATTTCGTGGCCTTGATCTCTGACAAAACGCCGCGCCGGGACGCCGGGCTTTCCGAGTTGCAGGAAAAATTGAACAGCGCCCTGTTAAAGTTGTCTGAATCTCACAGATTGGCCGTGGTGTTGCACGACGTGCAGGGTCTTTCGCACGAGGAAATTGCGAAAATCATGCACTGCAACATCGGGACTGTGCGGTCGCGTCTGTTTTATGCGCGGCAACAACTGCAAGCCCTGCTGGCCGATTACGTGAAAGCAACAAGAGCGAAAACGAAAATGATTTTGACGCATTGCGGCGGTTGCTGGCCCTGAAACGGCACGAAGTTCCGCCACCGGGTTATTTCGAGAATTTTTCCAGCAAGGTCATTGGCCGGATTCGCGCGGCCCAGGCCGCCCGCGAGGTTCCCTGGATTCTGCGCTTTATCCAGGCCTTCGAAGCGAAGCCGATCTACCCGGTCGGAGTCGCCTCGGCGTTGTGTTTGTTGCTCCTGTTTGGCATTGTTTCCGTGGAACAAGGCCCGGTGTTGGTCACCAATCCAGTCATTTCCGGCCCCCTGGACAAAAGCTTTTCAATCGTGCCCGACTCGCGGGCGATGGCCATCGTCAACGATATCAACACCAATCCTCCAGCCGATCTGCCGCTTTTTGGTTCCGCCGCCAATTCTTCCGCTGCCGCCGGATTTCAAACAGTCAGCTTCTCCCCCGACGGCAATTGACGCCCGTTCGCGCCCGAACCGCATAATCGCCGGTAGGGCGGTGCTGCCGCGCCGCCACCCAACCGTAAGCTAAAAAGCTGAAAAGCTGAAACCACCCATTTTCCGTAGGAGACGACGTCAGGAGTCTCTGACTTTTTTGACGATATGGACGTCAGAGTTGATTCGATTAGTCAGAGTCTCGTTACCTCGACTCCTACGGATCCGCCATTCGCCACCGATTTTCCGTAGGTGACGACGTCAGGAGTCTCTGACTTTTTTGGGTGATCGGGATAACCGTGTTGATTCGATTAGTCAGAGTCTCGTTACCTCGACTCCTACGTATCTGCCATTCGCGGATCAAAACCCTGCTCTTTGTGTTCTTTGCGGTTAACATTTCCGCCGCGGGCATTTTTGCCCTTTTATGAAGGGAGCGTTATGCTAGGATAATGGCCATGTATCGCACGCAGGATTTACACGTAAAAGAGATCGTCCGGCTGTTGTCGCCGCGCGAGCTAAAGACGCAGTTGCCGTCGAGCGAGGCCATGGCGGCGACGGTGGCGCGGAGCCGCGAACGCATCATCCGCATCTTGCGGCAGGAGGACCCGCGGCTGCTGGTGGTGATCGGGCCTTGCTCGATTCACGACCGGAAATCGGCCCTGGACTACGCGGAACGTTTGAACGCCTTTCGCAAGGAAACCGCGGACCGCATGGAGATCGTCATGCGCGTGTATTTTGAGAAGCCGCGGACGACGATCGGCTGGAAAGGGCTGATCAACGACCCGCACCTGGACGGATCGCAGGACATTGAAGCGGGGCTTAAAATCGCGCGGGAAATCCTGCTGGAAATCGTGGGCATGGGTTTGCCGGCGGCCACCGAGTTTTTGGACCCGGTCGTCCCGCAATACATCGCCGATTTGATTTCGTGGGCGGCGATCGGCGCGCGGACGACCGAATCGCAGACGCATCGGGAAATGGCGAGCGGTCTTTCCATGCCCGTGGGCCTCAAAAACGGGACGGATGGCAGCCTGCAAACGGCGATTGACGCGATGGGCGCGACGCGGCACCAGCACAGTTTCCTGGGCATCAACGACGACGGCGTCACGAGCATCGTGCGCACGACGGGGAACCCGCACGCGCATGTGGTGTTGCGGGGCGGACGGGCCAAAACGAACTACGACGCCGAGAGCATTCGGGCGGCGGAGGAGAAGCTGATTTCGGAAAAGTTGCCACCGGTGTTGATGGTGGATTGCAGCCATGCCAATTCGGAGAAGAAATTCGCGCGGCAGGAGGAGGTCTGGCACAGCGTCATCGAGCAGCGGGTGGAAGGGACGCGGTCGCTGATCGGGTTGATGGCCGAGAGCCATCTCTCGGAGGGCAACCAGCCGATGCCCGCCAAACTAAAAGACTTGCGTTATGGCGTGAGCATCACAGACTCATGCATCGGCTGGGAGACGACCGGGCGCATGTTGCATTGGGCGAACGAGATGCTGGAAAAAATCATTCCGGCGAAGGTTGCGGTGGCGTGAAAGTTGCGGTCATCGGATAAATGTATGGACAAAGAAGCCTTTGATCCAATTAAACCGTGGTTTGTTTCAGCGGAAGAACTTGGCGAATTCATTGGGATTCGCTTTGGGCGAATCGCGCCCGGAACCACCGAACCTGAATGGATTTATCTGCCGCACAAGGAATTCGATGGAATCGGAGGGTTTGCCAAGATACTGCGTGATCGCGGAGCCAGGTTGGGGCGCCTGCCACAAATCCGGCACCCCGCGGCGCCATCGAGGCTGGCGACTCTCAAGTTGTTGCCCAAATACATGGAACCGCGCCGGCCGTTAAAATGGGCCCCTTTTGAAGGCAGTGTCGCCGCGCTGTCCAATGATACGCCGCCCAGGGCCGCCGCCTGGCACGTCTTTGACGAAACGGAGACGTTGCGCATCCGGCGGGCCTGCCGAAAGTCCTGCGTTACGGTAAATTCGTTTCTGTTGAAGAATCTGTCGAAGGCCATTCGTTTCTTCCTGGAGGACCCGTCCTCCGTGGTGCCCTGGATGATCCCGGTCAACCTGCGCGGCAAGGTATTTCGGGACAGAGACACGGCCAACTTTTCGAGCTACGTCAGCGTCAAGGTCCAATCCTACGAAACCGTCCATGACATTCACCGGAATATTTATTCCGCCCTGGCGCGAAAGCAGCACTGGGCCAATTGGTATGCGTATGAACTGGGCCGGTTCACGACCAACGGGCTGCGAAAACTCCTGCTGCAAAAGGAACTGGCAACCTCCAGTTGGAACATCGGCGGCTTCTCGAATCTTGGCGAATGGGACCCAGAAAAGGAATTCACGTCGGACGAATGCCTGGGGAGCTGGCTTTTTGCCCCACCCGTTCTCCGCTTCCAAAAGATTGGCGCTGGATGCGTCACGTTTCAAAATCGCCTGAGCTTGTTGATCCAATCGCATCCGGAATTGAATGCAAATCCAGAGGTCACAAACGCATGGATGGAGAATTGGGTGAAGGAAATTGAGTTTGACGTGACCTGTGGAATCGAAGACCCGTCGGTTTTTGCATAGGCTTCAAAATATCGCAAAAGGCGGAGGGAATAGTAATAAACGCTGAAACGCTAAAAGGCTGAAAAAAGAAGCACAAATCGGATTTTCGATCCGCGAATGGCCGCGAATTATTTTGAACCCGCCCAATCCCTCCCGGTCGGGTCTTTGTTGGACGGTCCCAACCGCATTTGTTCAGGCCCAGCGGGTCCCGGCAATTTTAAAGGGCCAGGCGGGCAAAGCTCCAACGGCGACGGGACCTAAAACTTGACGGTCACCGAGGCATTGACCGCGTTGTTGAAGGTTTTGTAAGTCCCATCGGCGGGTGCATTGGCGTCTCCCGACACGGTGCGGCCTCCGTTGTAGGCAAACTGATAAGCGACCGCCCAATCCAAATGTTTGCCGCGATGGCCAAAGCCGAAGTTACCCAGGTGCAGGTTCGCGTCCGGGTCCACGGGGTTATAATTGGCGTCGGGGTTGGAAAGTTCGCTGTAAATGTAGCCGACGCTGGCATAGTATCCCTTGCCTAATTGCCGCGTGACGCCAAAGTCGTAGATGAAACTGTCCCGATAATCGAGCGTCACCGGGATGGGGAAGCCAAAAGGAGAATTTTGGAAGGTAAGCGTGCCAATTTTGCTCCATTGGGTCCAGTTCAGATCGAATTCGAGGTTCCATTTAGGCGTTGGCCTGAACGAAATGCCGCCCACGATGGACCGCGGAAAATTGATTTTTGCCGTGGTATAGACCGCGTCGCCGGCGAAGTCCTTTAATTTTCCAGAATAGTTCAGGCTGGTTTCTGAACGGTAATCAATACCGATGGACACCATTGAATAAGGTTGAAATAAAAGACCCAGGGTGTAACCCGGCGCCAGGTCTTCGCCATGGAAATCCAACAGCGAATTCTCGAGCATGGCCGTGGAATAATTAATTGTCGGGCCGGCCGCCACGGACAGCATCTTACAAACCCGCCATGCGATCACTGGATTGACGGTGAAATACTCGAGCTTGCCCTTTTCGGCGACGGAACTGAATGGGGGATTAGCGCCCCAATTGACCCCCAACCCATAGGGAACATAGATGCCCAGTCCCACGGAAAGCGGCAGGCTTTTGAATGAATCCACCGCATAAACC
>JBOHXA010000143.1:0-2892 GCA_050737335.1 Limisphaerales bacterium
ACCAGCGTCGGATAAATCACCGCTTCGCCATGCGGATGGTAATTGCCCGAAGTGTCTCCGCAGATTTTTGCGCACTTATAATGCTTGCGGCCCGGGAAGAGGGACAGCTCATGCATCGCATAGAGAATTCGCCGTTGCGAGGGCTTAAGGCCATCGCGCACGTCGGGCAACGCCCGTGAAATGATGACGGACATCGAATAATCCAAAAACGAATTCTTGATTTCGTCCGCGACGTTAATTTTCGCGATTTTCTCCCCCGCGGCAAACAACGGCACGTTGCTTGCCGGCAATTCATTTGGTTTTCCCTGTGGCGCGTTTTCGTCAGACATGGCAAATAAAATTCAATAATGCTTCAGAGACGGCACGAATGCCAGGCCGATAAAATCCGAGGCCCGGATCACCTGTTGGTCGCTGCTGCACATTTCCTCGCCGCCGCATAATTCCGCGGTCGCGACATGGATCGCATCCAACGTTCGCAACACCACTTGCGGATGGCACTGTTCAATCACTCCCCCCGCCCGTTCGATAATCTGCCGATTCAAGGGCAACAGGACCACTTCTTCGTCCCTGACCCGCTCCTGGAATAGCCGCCAGCCGATATGCCGCGCATGGCTGGAAATCCGCCCGGTTCGCTCTTTGGCGAGCAGAGCCGAGCGCACTTCCGTCACGGCGAGTTCCGACGTGACAACCCGCCTGCCGGCGACAACGCGATGATAGGCCTCGCTGTCCGGCTCGTGGCTGACCAGTTTTACAAGAATGCAGGAATCCAGGTACATTCTTTACCAGCCGCGCCCATCGCGGTCAGTACGGATGATTTCCTCGGCGAACGGTCCTTCGCTTTGAACCGGCAATTTTTTCAATTCTTCCCACGTCCCGGTGAATACTTTGCGGCGGCGGTTTGCCGCCACCAGCTTGGCCTTCGGCTTGCCGTCACTGGTGATGGTGACCTCCTGGCCGCCGGCCACCATTTCCAGCAGCGCCGAAAACTTTGCCTTGGCGGCACGCACTGGAACGGTCAACCCGATGCCCGGCAAAGCAACCGCTTCGCGCAAGACCACCGAACCCCTGGCTTCCAGAGCGGTCTCCACCCGGCCCGACCGGGGTTTGGGAGGCGCCTGCCTGTACCCCGCTAATTTCATTTTTGGCTTTTTCATTCAAAGAATGTAGTCACACGAGACCACACAGTCAACAATTTTCTTCTATTTTTTAAATGTCCAAATTGCGAACGTTCAGAGCGTTGTCCTCAATGAATTGACGGCGCGGCTCGACCTCTTCGCCCATCAGCCTGGCAAACATCTCCTCCGCCTCCACGGCATCCGTCAAATCAATGCGCAGAAGCTTTCTTTTGGCTGGATTCATCGTCGTTTCAAATAGCTCTTTTGCGTCCATTTCACCCAGACCTTTGAAGCGATACATTTGGATGCCTTTTTTGCCGACCGCCTTGACGCTGCTTAAAATCTCGGGAATGGAAAAAAGCGGGGTCACGGTTGCCCTGTCCCCATCCCCTTCGATCAACTCGAACAAAGGTTTGTCCTGGGCCGCGTAATGATCCACGTCCAGGCCCTTTTTGGCGAGTCTTGCAAGCAGGTCCGCAATGGCTTTGCTCTCCAAATGCAAATCCACTTCGGTCGCGCGCCGGATTTGCAGGCGATTCCTTTCAGCCCTATCGCGAAATTCGGTGTCCCCGTATAGATCAGGATTTTTGTCTTTAAATTGGGCGACTTCATCCAAGTTCTCAAAATAGTAAACCGTCTCGTCATTGCCGTCCCGCACTTTGATCAAGACCACGGGATAAGTCCCCTGATCGCCGCGGTGCTCCACATAGTCGCTAAAATCGCCGCCGTGGCGCCGGATCACTTTTGCATATTTATCCAGCGATTCCAGCAATTGCAGAATTTCCTCCAATTGTTTGGGCGACAACTCGCGCCCATCCGACAGATTTTTCAACCGCACTTCTTCCGTGCCGATTTGCAGAAGTATTTTATTCAACTGGGTGTCATCGTCCACGTACTCGGTGCGCTTTTTGCGAGTCATCGAATAGAGCGGCGGTTGGGCAATGTAAACGTACCCGTCGCGAACCAGTTGAGGCATCTGCCGGTAAAAAAAAGTCAACAGCAACGTGCGAATATGCGAGCCGTCCACGTCGGCGTCGGTCATGATAATGATTTTATGGTAGCGCAACTTGCCGATGTCAAACGCGCCTTCACCGGCGCTGTCGCCGATGCCGGTCCCGATGGCCGTGATCATGGTGCGGATTTCGTTGTTTTGAAGCACTTTATCCAATCGCGCTTTTTCCACATTGATCAATTTTCCGCGGATGGGGAGGATGGCCTGAAACTTCCGGTCTCGTCCCTGCTTGGCCGACCCGCCTGCTGAATCGCCTTCGACAATATAAAGCTCGGTGTTCACGGGGTCGCGGTCCGAACAATCAGCGAGTTTACCCGGCAGGCCACCGCCGGTCAGAGCGGATTTTCGCACAGCCTCGCGCGCCTTGCGGGCCGCCTCCCGGGCGCGCGCCGCGTTCAGCCCCTTTTCCACGATCCGCTTGCCGACCGCCGGATTGGCGTCAAAATATCCCATCAACCCTTCATAGGTGACCGAACCCACGATTTTTTCGACTTCCGGCGAAAGCAATTTGACTTTCGTCTGGGATTCGAATTTTGGATCGCTATGTTTCACCGAGACCACCGCCGTCAATCCCTCGCGAACATCATCGCCGGTAATTTGCGGGTCCTTTTCCTTCAGCAACTCGTTGGACTTGGCGTACTGATTGATCGCCCGCGTCACGGCGCTGCGAAAACCGCTCAGATGCGCACCGCCGTCGGGGTTATAAACGGTGTTGGTATAACAAAGAACCTGGTCGTTGTAGCTGTCGTTGTATTGCAGGACGAC
>JBOHXA010000144.1:0-5097 GCA_050737335.1 Limisphaerales bacterium
TTGGTAGTGGTCCACCTCCGTCGGTGATTCCACGTGGCTGATGGCACTCACATTGTCCAGTCGCGTCGGCTGCGACAGGCCCGCTCCCCGCAAAGGAACGGCGTTCAACTCCGAAAAGGTCTTAGGCAACTGATTCTCCGGGTATTGCACGGTCAGGAAATAGTCGTTGCCGCTTTTGGGATCCACCCAATAACTGGGCGCAATCATCTGGTCCGAAACTAATGCCGTAATGATGTCGCCCACCACTTCCTTTTCATTCAGGCCAAGATCGCCGGCCCGGAGCCGGGAAATGTTCAATTGCAAGGCTGGGTAATCCACGTCCTGAGGCACCAGAACGTCGCTGACCCCGGGCAGAGCGCCGGCATGCCGGGCAATTTCGATGGCAAGCTTATGAGTCTCATCCATGTCAAATCCCACCACCTGCACGTCCAACGGCGCCGGCAAACCAAGGTTGAGGATGGCGTCCACGAGCCCGCCCGTTTGAAAATAAGTGGTAACTTCCGGCACATCCTTTCGCAATCTGGCGCGGACCAAATCCATATATTGAAAGCTGCTTAACTTATGGCCGGCGTTCAATCCCACCTGGACAAAGGCCGTATGTGGACCGGAATTGGGGGTATAGATGGCGGAAAATCCCGCCTGGACGCCGATATTCGAGACAATGATCTTTAAATCTTTCGGCGGAACAACTTCGCGCACCACCTGTTCCACCCGTTGCACCAATTTGTCGGTGTATTCAATACGTGTGCCAGTCGGGGCTTTGAGGTTGATAACGAATTGGCTGGGGTCTGTGCGCGGAAAATAGGCCTCACCAACAAAGGGATAAAGTCCAAGGCTCAGAATGAATATGCCTGTGATGCCAAGCACCGTTGCCGTCGGGCGAAGCAGGGCGACTTTCAAGGTTGCTTCATAACGGTCAAGCATCGCATGAAACCGGCGATTGAACCAGTAGTTGAAGCGCGCACCCCATCCTTTTGGCGGGGCGGACGTTTTCGCCCCGTCGTGCGACCCATGCAACTTGATAAATTTTGCGCAAAACAGCGGAACAACTGTCATGGCAACCAGGTACGAAGCCAGCAGCGACAATATGACCGCGAGTGCCAGCGCCAGGAACAGAAACCGGCTGACTCCATAAAGAAAAGTAACAGGGAAGAAAACGATACACGTTGTCAGGGTGGCGGCCAGTACGGCAAGTTGAACCTCTTTGCCTCCGCGTTCGGCGGCGACTTCCGGCGGCTCGCCCATTTCCATGTGGCGAAATATGTTTTCAAGCACCACAACCGAATTATCGATAAGTCGCGAAAACGCCAGCGCCATGCCCCCAAGAATCATCGCGTTAATGGTGCTGCCGCCCAGTTGAAGCGCGATGAATGCCGCCAGCGCCGAAAGCGGGATGGAAAGAAATACGGCCAATGTCGCCCTCAGGCTGCCCAGAAAAATCAAAATCATGACCCCTGTCAGGACGAGCCCGATCAGTCCTTCATGGACCAGGTTGTCTATCGCATTGCGGACGAAAACAGATTGGTCGAAGACCACTTTGGTCACCAGTTGTTTGGGCACATCCAAAAGGTGCGAAACCGCCTTTTTAATTCCGTTGACCACTGCGATCGTATTGGCATCACCCCCCTGCTTTAGCACCGGCAAATACACCGACGGCTGCCCGTCCACGCGCACGACGTTGTATTGGATTTCTGAACCGTCCACAGCATTGCCAACGTCTCCCACCTCCACCGGAGCATTGTCGATCGTCTTTAGTGGCACCGCGTTTAGGTCCTTCATGTCGTTCACCTGGCTGTTGACATAGAGGTTGTCATCGTATGGGCCAATCTTCACGTCACCCGCGGGTAAAATCAGGTTCGCATTATTGATCGCGTTGACCACGTCCATCACGCTCAACTGGTACGCTTCCAGTTTCAGCGGGTCCACATACACCATGATCTGCCGGTAGCGTCCGCCAAAGGGCATCGGCACCGATGCCCCCGGCACATTGGCAATCTGGTCGCGCACCTCAAACTGCCCCAAATCCCGAAGTTTGGCCTCGCTCAAACCTTTCCCCTTTAACGTTATCAAACAAACCGGCAGGCTTGACGCGTCAAACTTCAGCACCACCGGCGGCAACGTGCCCGGCGGCAACCGCCGCAAATCCGCCATCGCCAGATTGGCAATCTCGGTCACGGCCGAATCGGCGTTGAATCCGGGATGAAAATAAATCTTGATCAAGCTCACTCCCGGCAAGGAACGGGATTCCATATGATCCACCCCGCTGGCCAGCGTGAAAAACCTCTCAAATCGCCCGGTAATGTCCGTCTCAATTTGCTGCGGCGGCATCCCGTTGAAAAACGTCGCCACCACCACCACCGGAATTTTAATCGGCGGAAACAAATCCACCGGCATGCGCAGCAGGCTCGTGACACCGACAACGCACGTAATCAGGCAGATGACAATAATCAAATGCGGAAAGCGAAGGGCGAATCGAGACATATCGAGCTACTTCACCGCCGGAGTTTCAGCCGCTGGCCGCCGTTTCGCGTTAAGCGCCACGTAGGCTGCGGGCACGAGAAAAATCGTCAGGATTACAGACACGGCAAGTCCTCCAATAATCGCCCGTGCCAGCGGCGCGTACGCTTCGCTGCCTGCGCCCATCTTCATCGCCATCGGCAACAACCCGACAATGGTCGCCAGCGAAGTCACCAGAATCGGGCGGGCTTGGCTGCGGCAGGCCAGGCATATCGCGTCAGAAACAGACCTGCCTTCCTCGCGCTGTCGGTTGGTAAATTCGACAATCAATATGCTGTTGGAAACCACAATGCCCAAAACCATCACGACTCCCATCAGGGACATGATGTTCAGCGTCGTGCCGGTCAAAAACAATATGGCCAGAACTCCTGTGATCCCGGTCGGCACCGCCAGCAAAATCAGGAGTGGGTCCACAAACGATTTGAATTGCGCTACCAGGATTAAATAGACCAGCACGGTGGAAAGAATCAGCCCCAGCCCGAAGCTCCGGAACGACTGCTGCATCGCTTCGGCGGATCCCCGGATCGTGACCCGGACGTTTTTCGGCAAATCCATCTTCTTGACGATAGCCCGCACCCCATTCAAAACCTTGCTGATATCCTCGCCCGAGGGTGACACGTACACGTCCATTGTCCGCATGAGTTGGTAATGGTCCACTTCGGTTGGCGATTCCCTTTGGCTGATTTTGGCGACGTTGTCCAGACGCGTCGGTTTCGACATTTTCGGGCCGCGCAATGGGATGGCGCCCAGTTCCGAAAAGTCCTTTGGGAGGAGGTCTTCGGGGTATTGAACGGTGAGGAAATAATCATTGCCGCTCTTGGGGTCCACCCAATAGCTGGGCGCGATCATCTGATCCGAAGTCAACGCCGTGATGACGTTGTCCACCACTTCCTTCTCGTTCAATCCGAGTTCGCTGGCGCGGAGGCGCGAAATACCCAGTTCCAACGACGGGTAATCTACATCCTGCGGCACCAGCGCGTCCCCCACATCCGGCAAGGCGCGCGCCGCGCGCGCGATCTGCGTCGCGACGCGATGCAATGTGTCCAGGTTTATGCCGCTGACCTGTATATCCAGCGGCGCGGGCAAACCCATGTTCACAATCGCATCCACCAGCCCGCCAGTTTGGAAATAAGCGGTCACTTCCGGCACTTCCTTTCGCAACCGCGCGCGTACAAGGCTCATGTATTGGAAACTGCTCAAGCGATGCCCGGCGTTTAGTCCCACCTGCACAAACGCAGTGTGCGGGCCTGAATTGGGAGTATAAATGCAGGAAAATCCGGCCGCGACGCCGATGTTCGAGACAACGATTTTCAAGTCTTTCGCCGGAACCACCTCGCGGACCACGTGTTCGACCTGTTGCACCAATCTGTCGCTGTCCTCGATGCGTGTGCCGGCGGGCGCCTTGAGGTTGATAACAAACTGGCTCGGATCGGTGCGTGGAAAATAAGCTTCCCCAATGAACGGATACAGTCCAAGGCTCAAGACGAAAATGCCCCCTATCGCCGCCAATGTGATCAAAGGCCGCTTCAAAACCCCTTTGAGGATCCTTTCATAGCGATTCAGCATCTGATTGAATTTGCTCTCGAACCAGCGATTGAACTGCGCAAGCCATCCTCCCGGATTTCCAACGGTTACGCCGCCCTTTGCGCGGAATTTTAGGAACTTTGCGCAGAATAGCGGAACCACTGTAACCGCGACCACATACGAGGCCGCCAGCGAGAGCACAACGCTCAGCGCGAGCGCCGAAAAGAGGTATTTGCTCACACCGTATAGAAAGATCACCGGAAAAAAGACCACTGCTGTCGCCAGCGTGGATGCCAGCACTGGCTGGGACGCTTCGTTGCTGCCGCGTTCAACGGCTGTGGCGGTCGTTTCGCCCATTTCCAAATGGCGAAAGATACCCTCCAGCACGACAACCGAATTAAAAATCAGCCGCGGGAACGCCAGCGCCAACCCGCCCAGCAACATCATGTTGATGGAACTGCCGCCCAGTGCCAATCCGATGATCGCCGCCAAAACGGAAATCGGGATGGATACAAAGACTGCAAAAGTGGCGCGCAACGTTCCGAAAAAAAACAACAAAAGCACGCCAGTTAGCAGCAAGCCAATCACGCCAATCATTACGATGTTGAGAATCGCGCCTTTGACAAAAGCGGACTGATCAAAGACCACTTTGGTCACCAGTTGTTTGGGCACATCCAGCAGGTGCGAAACCGCCTTTTTTATTCCATTGACCACCGAGATCGTATTGGCATCACCCCCCTGCTTGAGCACCGGCAAATACACCGAGGGTTGCCCGTCCACGCGCACGACATTGTATTGAATCTGCGATGCGTCTTCCGCCTTGCCCACGTCCCCAACCAAAACAGGAACATTATGAACGGTCTTCAACGGCACCTGATTGAGGTCCTTCATGTCATTCACCTGGCTGTTGACATAGAGGTTGTAATCGTATGGGCCAATCTTTACGTCACCGGCAGGAAGGATCAGATTCGCGTTATCTACCGCGCGAACCACGTCCATCACGCTCAACTGGTACGCTTCCAGTTTCAGCGGGTCCACATACACCATGATCTGCCG
>JBOHXA010000145.1:0-2319 GCA_050737335.1 Limisphaerales bacterium
ACCAGACCCAGCGCGAAAATGGCTGCGATTACGACGAAATCCCAGCCCATGATTTTGTTAAAAATGTCCACGTTCATATTCATGGTATTATATCTGACCGACCTACAGTCGAATCCTCACGCGCGACCGTCGCCTAAACATCAAAAGCGGCCACGCTGTTAATTGTGCCTTGATTTTGCGGGGGTCGGGGAGCAGGCTTGAAATGTGACCCAGGATGAAATCAACGAGGCCGAATGGAATAAAAAAGAGAATTGGTCGCACCTTTACTATAACAGCCGGTTGGACAATCGCCTGTTTGTTCCCAGACGCCGCGGCTACGGCCAAACCATGAATATGGGGCATGGAAAGGCTAATTTTTATCTTCTGGGAATTCTGGCCGTGGTTTTGTCTCCGGGAATCATTGCTTTGGTGGGCCTTTGGATAAAAGGCGAGCTTAAGTGACGACTCGCGCTTGCAATCTGGATTTACGATTTTCTTTGGCGGGGAACCCCTTGCATCGGGACGCTGTAACCGTCCGTACAAATGCGTGATTCAACGTCCGACTCCATTCGTTGCGCCGCTAAACGCCACTCTTTCCGGGAAAGAGCGACGGATGGCGTCCCGATGCATCAAGATTCCGACCACCTTCGGCACCGGCTCTCGATGCTGGGCTTGGTTCGCGTCATTGCTACTAACGGCGCGCGTATGCGCGGCCCAAACCCCGCCTGCGTTCCAGAGTCTGACAGACCCGGATTATCCCGGCGTGCCGCGATCCACCATCTATGCTGTTACCGTCCTGGAGAATTCCAACGCCCCCGCGGAGGGGCACGTCCGCCCTGCCCGGCTGCCCGTGTTTGAAACTTTGTGTCCACAGTATCAGGCCGGATATATGGGTATGAGGCCGGTGGATCGCTATCCGCTGAAATTGTTTCGCGGCAGAAGCATTAACTGGGTCAATTTTTCGTTCTCCGGCAAGGTTACAGTTCAGGCGCGTGTACTGGATTTGCGCAAAGTGCCTTTAGATGGGCCTGTGAAGATATTCCCATCCGCTTGCGGCATAATACCAACGGTCAACGGAAATGTAATCAAATTCACGCTGACCCGGCCCGGGCAATATTCTGTTGAAATCGGGCCCGACGGTTACAAAAACGGGCTATTAATTTTTGCAAATCCGCCGGAAAAGGACCGGCCCGATCCCGGCTCGGAAAATTATTTTATCCTGACTAACGCGACACCATCGGAAATCGGTTCAATTCCCGCCTCGTACTCCGGGCTTTATTTCCGCCGCGGCATTCATGACATCGGCGCCTGTCACGTTCCGGCCCATGTGAAAAACATCTATCTTGAACCGGGCGCGTGGGTTTATGGGTCCCTAATCATGGAGCCGGGATGTTCGTCCGTGAAGATTTTCGGTCGGGGCGTGTTATCCGGCGCGAGATTGCGTTACAGGGAGTCGCACATGATTGAAGCGGTTCGGAGCGATCGGATTGACGTCGAGGGCATTGTGATTGCCGATACCCGATACTTTGCCGTTCGGTTATTGGGAACGAATAACATTGTGGAATGGGTCAAAATTGTGGGCGGCTGGACTTATAACACCGACGGCATTGCGGCGTTCGCCGGCTCCCGGATCGCGCACTGTTTTATTTGGGCCAACGACGACAGCATCAAGCCGTATCGGGACAATTTGACGATTTCGGATTGCGTCGTTTGGCAATTGAACAACGGCGCGGTCATTCAATTGGGATGGGGCAACGCCAGGGCTGCAAACGTGACCATCAGGAATGTGGACGTGCTGCGCGCGGAATGGAACAACAACGCGGCCAATCGCGGCATCGTCAGTTGTATCGGCGATAAATTTGGCAGAGGCGGGATGCATGGTTCGGACAGTTCGTTCCTCATTGAAAACGTTGTGACAGAAACGCCGGTGCCCTTCATCTTCAATATTCGGCCGAATCGGGCCAGTCCGGACCGGATCCATGGAATGATTTTCAAAAATTGGAACGTTTCCATGGATATGGCCCGTGGTTATCCCAATTACATCGAATGCGCGGACGCGAGAAACCCGTTTGATGGATTTGTGTTTGACGATTTTATTTTAAATGGCATGAAGTTGACGGAAACGAATTGGATTCGAGTGGGACGATTTGTGACAACGAATTTAGTTGAGCCGCAGTTTGGAATGCGTATGTAGCGCAGGCGTCCACGCCCGCGCGTTATGGACGCATCTCGCCGCGGCGTCCCCTGCTTTTTCCGGGAAAGAGCGGGGTTTAACCGGGCAATGACCGTGGTTTGGTGGATGCCTGCATGCCCTGCGTTCCCATCCGAGCGCGCTGTACC
>JBOHXA010000146.1:0-4259 GCA_050737335.1 Limisphaerales bacterium
AGCCTGGACATCGTCCAGGAGACGTTCATCGCCGCGTTCAGGCACATTGGCAGCCTGCGCGACGATGGCAAATTCGCAGGCTGGCTCTTTGGCATTGCCCATCAGAAATGCCTTCTTCAATGGCGAAAAAAGGGCGGCAAAGAAATACTTCTGGATGAAATTCCAGAAGCGCCGGATGAGTCCATGGACGCTCCAAACGAAATCCTCATCCGCGGTGAGCAGGAGGCCGAATTTATGAGCGCGCTCGACCAACTTCCCCCGCGCCATCGCTCTGTTTTGTTGCTGCATTTCCTGGAGGATTTCCCGCTAGAAGAAATTGCCCGCGTGACTGAAACGCCAATCGGCACGGTCAAATCCCGGCTGCATTACGCGAAGAAATCATTGCGCAAACTAATGGAGGCTAAAAATGAAAATACCCCGTGAAATTCTATTGGCCCGGCACAACGCCGTTGGACCAACGCTCGATAAAATTCGGCAGGACCTCGTAGCGGGATTGAACAACAAAGCAGGCGCGAGCCGTACGGCCCAAAACAGACAAAGCCTCCCTTCCGCCTTTATTTCTTCGTTCCTTTGTTGTTCAAAAAATATCTGGCTGGAACTCGTTTGGCCCTCACGCCGGATTTGGGCTGGTCTTGCCGCGGTGTGGCTTATGCTTTTAGCCGCCAATTTTTCCATGCGCGACCATTCAGAAATCAAAATCGCCAAATCGTTGCCCTCTCCGCAAGTGATCATGGCATTTCAACGGCAGCAACAGTTGCTCAGTGAGCTGATCGGTCCGGGCGATTCACCCGTTCCCAAAGCTCAGAGATCCTACTCGCCGCATCCGGCGAGTGAACGGCGCCAAAACTCTCGACGGCTTGAATTATGAACGCCCAAAAATCCGCCTCAAAACGCGGCTGGCGCATCGTGCGCCGCGCTCTCATCGCTTTGGCCATTCTGGCCACGTTAATTGGCATTTTTTACACGGAGGAAGACTGGCGCGGCAAACGCGCGTGGGAGAGCTACAAACGCCAAATGGAGGCAAAAGGCGAGAAATTCGATTGGAGGGCATTTATTCCAAGCGTTCCAGACGACAGTAACTTCTTTAAAGCCCCCATTTTTAAGCGTTTAAGCGCAAAAGGATGGGACATGAACACTTTTGACTGGAAATCGGATACAAATAATGCTGCAACCTTATCTATGAGCATCTATGGCAACTCCGAAAGTTGGCCAAGAGATGGTTATTGGTGGAAAGGAACAACTATGAATCTTGTTGGCTGGCAACAATATTACCGGGCTTCGGCCGCGAAATCGAAGGAATTTCCCGCTGCACCGCGACCGCAATCGCCCGCGGCGGACGTGTTGCTGGCTCTAAGCAAATACGATTCGACTATTGAAGAACTGCGCAAAGCCGGTCAGCGCCCCGACTCATGGCTTCCGCTCGATTACGACCAGGGCAAGGACGTGACCAGCGCTGAATTGCTGCCGTGGCTGGCGTTCTTCAAACGCACGACTGAGGTGCTGGAACTCCGTTCAGTCGCCGAATTACAGAATGGTGAAAGTGAAAAAGCGTTGGGAGACGTCGAATTGATGTTCCGGCTCAATAATTCCATTCGCAACCAGCCATTTTTAGTTACGCACCTCGTACGGATTGCGATATTTAACATTACGATGCAGCCTGTTTGGGAAGGCCTGGCACAGCATCGTTGGACAAACGACCAACTTGCGAGGCTCGACGACGCATTCGCAAAAATGGATTTCCTGGCCGACTATGAATTTGCGATGCGCGGTGAAACTGCATTTGCCATTGAAACCATCGAAAATGAGAGAATGACGCGCCAAATCAGCGTCGTGCGGGACGCCGGAGGGGAAACACCTAAAGTCATAACCTATCATTTTGGCCTCACGCCCAGCGCCTATTTTTACCGAAGCGAATTGGCGTACGCGCAAATCTCGCAGCAACTGGTCACGTTGGTGAACACAAATCGCCACATTGTTTCGCCGAAAAGCGTGCAGCGGGCGCTGCATGAAATGGGCGCCCGGTCGAATCATCTTTCGATCTATACCGCGGGAGCGTTCATGACCGCCCGGGACCTTATATCAGCCGCCAGAAGATTTGCAATCCCCCAGACGGGCCTTGACCTGGCACGGGTCGCCTGCGCGCTGGAACGTTACCGCCTCGCCCATGGCGAATATCCGAAAAAACTCGAAGCCCTTTCGCCACAGTTCATCGAAGCCGTGCCCCACGACATCATCAATGGCAAACCGCTCCATTATAGGCTCATAAGCAATGGAAAATTCCTGCTCTATTCCGTGGGCTGGAACGAAACAGACGACGGCGGACGGTTTGCTTTGTACAAAAACGGAAATATTGATTACTCCAAAGGCGATTGGGTATGGCCGAATGCGGCAAACTGAATTAAAGGCAAAAAAGGGAACGCGAGACCTTCCCGCTCCTAAACCGCCTCCTGCCCCGCGCCGTCCGCGCCGCCGCCGTCCAAATCAATCAGGATATCGCGCGGCTCAGCGCCTTTGCTTGGTCCCACGATGCCGCGGTTTTCCAATTCATCCATGATACGGGCGGCGCGCGTGTAACCCAGCCGCAAACGGCGCTGGAGCAGCGATACGCTGGCCTTTTGTTCCGTGCGAATGACCTCGATGCAGTCCTGGATCAGGTCCTCGTCTTCATCAATGCCGCTGGGAATGTCCGAGGCCGCGGGCTTGGAGAGTTGCTGATGAATCTCCAGGTCATAGTTGGGTTTGCCCTGCCGGGCGATGAAATCCACTATGTTTTGAATTTCCTGGTCGGTGATCAGCGCGCCCTGGGCCCGGATTAACCTCGCCGAACCCGGAGGCAAATAGAGCATGTCACCCTTGCCCAGCAATTTGTCCGCGCCCATGGCGTCCAAAATCGTGCGCGAATCCACCTTGGCCGCGACCTGAAACGCGATGCGGGCGGGAATGTTCGCTTTGATCACGCCGGTGATGACGTCCACGCTGGGGCGTTGCGTGGCCACGATACAATGAATCCCGGCCGCCCGGGCCATCTGGGTGATTCGGGCAATGGCCATTTCCACGTCCGCCGGCGCCACGAGCATCAAGTCCGCCAGTTCGTCAATAATCACGACGATGTAGCTGAGTTTTTCTGGAATGACGATGTCCTCTTCGCGCGGCACGACAATTTCCTCGTCCACTTCCACGGCAAATCCCTCGGCGCCCGGCTCGACTTTTTCTTTTTTGAGCATGAGGGGCAATTCCGGCTCCTGGGGCACCAGCTTTTTGTTCGGGCGCGAGTTGAACGTTGCGATATTGCGAACGCCGACCTTGGCGAAGATTTGGTAGCGCTTTTCCATTTCATTGACCACCCAGCGCAGCGCCAGGATGACTTTTTTGGGGTCCGTGACCACGGGCACCACCAAATGCGGCAAAGCATTGTAATGCTGAAGTTCAACGACTTTGGGATCAATCATCACAAACCGCAATTGATCGGGCGAAAAACGATACAGGAGCGAGGCAATAATCGCATTGATGCAGACGGATTTGCCCGAGCCGGTGCTCCCGGCGATCATCAGGTGCGGCATTTCCGTCAGGTCCGCGACGATGGGGTGCCCATAGACGTCTTTGCCCAAGGCCAGCGGGATTTTGGCCTTTGTGGCCCGCCATTCGTCCGATTCCAGCAGATCGCGCATGATGACCTTGGTCTTGACGAGGTTGGGGACTTCCACGCCCACAGAACTTTTTCCAGGCACGGGCGCGAGAATATGAATTCGCTCGGCTTTGAGAGCGGCGGCGATGTTATTCGAGAGAGCGCTGATTTTCTCCAACTTGACGCCGGGGGCCGGATGCAGCTCGTAGCGCGTGATGGTGGGGCCTTTGGTGATGTCGCCCAGGGAAACTTCGATGTCAAATTGCGCCAGTGTCTGCTGCATGAGCCGCGCGTTGGCCATGAGTTCTTCCCTGGACTCGGTCGGCTTGAGGTTCATGTCCGGCAATTGCAGAAAATCAAGGGTGGGCAACTGGTAATTTCCGATCATGGGCGTCTGGGCCACAGTGATCGGCTTATGCTTTCTGGCGCCCGATTTGGCGGAGCCAATCCCGGTGATCTTAACCTCCGCCTCGGCTTTCCGCTTTTCCGCTTCGTCCTTGTCGGCGGAAAGGTCGCCCTTAGTCTCGGTGGTTTTTGGCTCCTCAGCTTTGGCAACGCCTTTCTCGGTCGTTTTTTTGCCGAGAATCTCGTCGGTGGTCGCGGTGGCGACTTCATTGGCGGGAATCACCTGGCC
>JBOHXA010000147.1:0-1776 GCA_050737335.1 Limisphaerales bacterium
CGGCAGAAAAATCACACTGGAGCAAATGGCGAGCATTCATTTGAAGCCGGAGCGCTTTCACGGTGAATGGAATTATGTCATCTATCCCACCGACAAGTTGTAAATGTTATTTATTGACACTGCCTAAATCGGTGAGCGGGAGCCATTGGCCGTGGCGGCGAACGCATTGGCGGCGATGGCTGAAATAGATGGAAGGCACTTCGAGCTTTTCGTTTTTAATATATTCCCAAACGTCCATCTCGGTCCAATTGCTCAAAGGGAAGGCGCGCATGTGTTCGCCTGGATTGATGCGGGCATTGTAGAGGTTCCAGATTTCAGGGCGCTGGTTTTTGGGGTCCCATTGGCCGAAGCTGTCGCGAAAGCTGAAGAAACGCTCCTTGGCGCGCGATTTTTCCTCATCGCGCCGCGCGCCGCCAACCAGGCAATCAAACCGAAATTCTTCAATGGCCGCCAGCAAGGCGGGAATTTGGAGGCGGTTGCGGCTGATTTCACCGGGCGCGGGAACGGCGAGGCCTTTTGCAATCGCCTCTTCCACGGTCCGGACGATCAGCCTGGGGCCGAGTTCTTTTGCGCGGCGGTCGCGAAATTCGTTCAACTCGGGGAAATGATGGCCGGTGTCCACATTGAGCAGCGGCATGGGAATATCCGAGGGGCGAAACGCCTTTTCGGCCAATCTCAAAAGACAGATGGAGTCCTTGCCACCGGAGAATAGCAGGGCCGGACGTTCGAATTCCGCGGCGACTTCACGGAACACGTGAATCGCCTCCGTTTCCAAAAGCTGCAGATGATCCAAATGATAATTCATTTTTTAATTTAAGTTAAATGCCGGCGCCCGATGACACAACGGCATCGGCTCCCCATGCGGCGTGCAGGCCACACTCCCGTTTCTCGTCCGATTTAGCCGGGTCGAAGTAATCCCATTCGATCGGCAGATTATGACGCTTGAGATAGTCTTCCATTTGGGCGTCGGTCCAGTTTAAGACCGGATTGACTTTCAGCGCGCCAAAATTCTTGTCTTCACTGACGATATCCATGGCGGCGCGGCCCGGATTCTGCGTTCTGCGAAGGGCGGTAAGCCAAACGGCCGGCGCAATCTCCCTCATCCCGCGCTGGAACGGCTCGATCTTCATTTGAGCGCTAAATTGCTTCAGGGCGGCCTCGTCATCCAGGGATGGAATTTCTCCGAAAACCGCGCGGCGATGGGCGACGGAGATTTTTGGCAAATATATTTTCAGATTCAGGCCGAGCATTTTTTTTAACTGTTCGGCATGGCGATAAGTGGCCGGGCGATTGTAACCGTGGTCCACCCATAAAACGGGGATGTCCGGTTTTTCCTGGACACATAAATGCAGAAAGACGGCCTCATAGGGCCGGAAATTCGTGGAAACAATGGCACGTTCGTTTGAGCGCGCGATGGCCCAGCGAACGATTCCGCGGGGTGGTAACGAGCGCAATTCGGCATTGGCGCTTAAAATTTCGTCCACGGTCACGATGGAAATATACGATAAAAGGAGTCGTATATACAGTCAACTATTTTCTTTACATGAGAGGCGGCCCGAAATATACCGCTTTACACACAACATTGAATACTAAAATGCGTGCGAAATTTCCATGGGCCAATGGTCTGTTGGCTGTTTTTATTTCCAAATCATGCCTCCGGCCTGGCCTTGCGTTTTCGGCCCTTTTATTTGCCGCCTTTTCGGTTTTCGGTTCAGCCTCGCTCCCGGACGCGTCAATTCCATTGGAATCCGGCTGGCAATTGCAGTACGCCTCGAA
>JBOHXA010000148.1:0-4421 GCA_050737335.1 Limisphaerales bacterium
TGCGATTTTACACGCTGTCTCTGTACAACACCCCCTTCTCGTTTGTTTCCCATCCAGTCTTATGATATTTGATTTTCAACTGCCCTCCGTTTGGAAGTTCCACCCCCTCGCTCAAATGGCCGTTCATGCGGAAACGATCGAGCATCCGGGAAACCGACCGCGCGTTCTGGCCCAATTCGGTGGATTCCCGTTTGAACCGGTCCATCTCTTCAATCACTTCGATCGGGATCAGCACGCTGTTCTCCGCGAAACTCATCAGCGAATGGGGATCATGCAGGAGAACGTTGGTATCAAGTATGTAATTTTTCACAAACGGCAAATGGCGTCACGAATGCGCCGCTCAAAACGGACACCTTCCAAATTTGACACAGGTTGCAGACATTTTCACAAAAATATTTCTTCCAACTTGCGGCGGACAATGCTTCTAATCGCCAAAATCGGCGGCCTTTGCGGCGCTCATCCTCTGATGCCATAGGCGCACTTCCTTGTGCCGCGCGGGGAGCTTGTAACGGCCCGAATAGAGGAAATTTTCCAGCATCCCGAACAGGTCAAAATCCACAAAACGGGGGCGTTCATCCAGTAGAAACGCCTGGTGCGACAATATGATTTCAAATGGAATGAGCCGCTCTTCGAGTTTCTTGAGCCAAAGCTTTTGCTCTTTGCGCCATTGATCAATGCAGCCGCGCCCGAATTTCCTCTCCTTGAACCGGAGAAACTGAAGCTGCCCGGCTGGCGGAACGTTCTCCTTCCAATAAATATCGTTCAATCGAAATGTTACGGCTTCGATTTCATTTTCAATAAAGTTCCAAAGGACCGATTGAACCCCGCGCCAATGAGCCGGAAAAAGCCCCAGGTCCAGCCGCTCGTCCAGGAATTTGGCGATCACCTGCGAGTCATCAGACACCTCGAAAATGACGTTCTTCCCCTCCCGAACAATGGGCACGCTGTAATAACGTTCACGGGTGAGCTTCCAAACCAGCGATCGGTCCTGGTCCGGTATGTTTGTGATTTTAAACCGCGCCCCTGAAAATTCCAGGATCTGGCGCTGCACGATGCAGAACGGGCTCCACGGAAACTGAATCAATTCGATCATTTCAAATTCGCAAACTGACTGGGGAATTTAGAGTTGAGCGGGCGGCCTGACAAGCGCGAAAGTCTGTTTTTTACTCATGGATATTCATGGAAGTTTGAAATTCAGCGTTTTCTTTAGCGGCCTGGAGTCGCGTGTCGCTGCCGAAAAGACGGGCAAAAATTGTCTTTTTGCCGCCGTCGCGCTAATCTATGGCTCGTGACAGCGGCAATACAGACGATCTGGGCTTCGCGCGCGCGCTTTACAGGGAGCGTCCTTTTATGGTTGTTTTTTGCGGCGAGTTGGAGCGCGCAAGCGCTGCCGCGGCGCCTGATCATCGCCATGGATGGAATTTCCTACCGCGACCTCAAGGCGCTGCAAGCGGGCGTGCTGGATACGAATTTTTGGGACGTTGTCCACCGTCGCGCTTTCGGAACCAATGAGGGATTTTTCCCGGTCAGCCGCATGATTTCGACTTTTCCCTCCACCAGCGACGTCGCCTGGACGGATATCTTCGGAAACCGCCCTTTGCCGGGTTATCAGCGGACCTATTACAGCGTGGCGGCCAATTCGGAAATTTCGGTCAACGGCCTCACCACAACCATGGAACATGAGCGGCAGATGCAGTGGCAGTCACAAAGCGATATCACACGGTCCATGGGCTACATCTATTCGGTCCACGTCTATGATTTTGAATTGTGCGAGATGCTGAACAGCTTCTGGGCCGCCACCGGCACGAACGCGAATTTTTACGCCTATATTCGTTCATCCGACGACGCGCAGCACATGGATCGCGACGTGTTCTCGCTGCTTTGCACGCTGGATCGGAAACTGCGGGAGGTGCGCGCGCGGTATCGGGCCATCGAGGGCCGTGACCTGCAAATTCTAATCGTTTCCGACCACGGCCACAACCACGCCGGTCGCGGCCAGCGCGTTCCGGTCCGGCATTTTTTGGAGCAGGCCGGTTACCGCGTGGCCCGGTCCATTCAGCATTCAAACGACGTGGTTCTGCCGACGTCTGGAATCGAGGACTGGATTGAAATCCACAATGCCCCATCCCAAACCGAACGGCTGGCTGAGACCTTGATCCATTTGAAAGGCGCGGACGTGGTAGCGGCCCGAATCCGGCCGGACCAGTTTTTAATTCTTAATTCCCACGATGAACGCGCCAGGATTGACTGGAATCCGGACGCCAACAAGTTTCGTTACACGCCAGTGCAGGGAGACCCCCTCGGATACAGTCCGGTGGAGCGGGACCTTGCGCGTCAGGGACAATTGGACGCGCACGGGTTCGCGACCGTCGATGATTGGATGAATGCCACCATGACCAACCATTATCCGCTGGCCTTGCAACGCATTGTTCGCGGTCTAACCTGCGTCACCCTCAATCCGGCCACCATCCTGGTGAGCTTGCGCAATGGTTACGTCCATGCCGCGACCCTGATCAACGACGGCAGCCATTTGATGCCCTGTGGCAGCACTCACGGCGCCCTGGATGACATCAACTCCGATGGCATCGTTTTAAGCAACTTTGAGCCGACCCATGACACCTCATCCGACCGGGTGGCCCGGTATTTTGGCGATTTTCCCGGAGTTCGCAATTATCGGGCCATGGAAAATGGCGGCGAATGGGTATGCCAGGCGGCCCAGGCCCGGACACGAATCAAGCGCGACCCTTTCGACTGGAATTATAAATTATTGCCTGGGAACCAAATTTTCCTGCGCGTTTGGTCGCCGGACCTGACGCGCGCCGCGCTGGACGACCCATTGGAGGTCTCCATCGAAAAACTTTCCGGTCCGAAGCCTGATGCCGAGCCGGGCGCCATTAGCCTGCAACCGGAAGTCCTTCATGAATCTCATTACCGTTTCGGGCCGCCTCTTTCCTTTCCCCGGCGCGCTCCCTACGAACGGGTTTATCCGTGCCCGGCCAATCTGTTGCTCGATCCGTCTTCAACGTATCAAATCGTTGGCCGGCTCCAGGACGGCAACAATGATGCCGCTCGTTTCACTTTTATCTTTAATACCGATCCGAGGGGCAAACCGGTGGCTTTCTGAGCGGATTGGGGCCAACGGGATCCGCATTAATGCTTTTCATCGTCATTTTTCGCCGCTGGCGTTTGGAAGAAAATCAGTTATGATTGTCCGTCCATTATGGAATTGTTAAAAAAGATTTTGAAGACTGCGGTTGACGGCGGCGCATCGGACGTGCATTTGAAAATCGGAGGACCGGTCATCTTCCGCATCAACCGTGAACTCATAGCCGTGGACGCGCCGTTTCCAACGATAGAATGGATGAACAAGGTGGTGGAGACGATCACGCCGGCGCACTTGAAGAAGCGCCTGGACGAAGAACGCGAGGTGGATTTTTCCTATTTTGTCCCGGAAATCGGCCGATTCCGGACCAACCTGTTCCAGCAACGCAGCCATTGGTGTCTGGCAATGCGTTATGTGAAGACCGTCGTGCCCAGTTTCGAAGAGTTGGGCCTGCTGCAAGAGATCAAAAAAATCGCCGAAGCGCCGCGCGGCATCGTGCTGGTGGCCGGCTCGACCGGCTCCGGGAAATCCACCACCCTGGCCGCGATGGTCGAACATATCAACAGCAATTTCAAAAAGCACATCATTACCCTCGAGGACCCGGTCGAGTTTGCTTTTGAAGACAACCAATCGGTCATTGAACAGCGCGAAATTGGCCTCGATACGATGTCTTTTCACCATGCGCTCAAGCACGTTTTGCGGCAGGACCCGGACATTATCATGGTGGGTGAGATGCGGGACGACATCAGCTTTACCGCGGCCATGAGCGCGGCGGACACCGGGCACCTGGTCCTGTCCACCCTTCACACAACCACCGCGGCCCTTTCCGTCACCCGCATCCTTGATTTTTTCAAAGCCGAGGAACGGGAACAGGTGCGCCGCCAGCTCGCCGGGACTTTGCGCGGCGTCGTGTGTCAACGCATGGTCACCGCCGTCGAGGGCAAATTGACGCCCGCCCTGGAAATCCTGTTGAATTCACCTTTGGTCAAAAAGTTAATCGAAGAAAACCGGCTCGATAAATTGTCCGTGGCCATTGAAACCGGGGGCGACGATGGGATGATTTCGTTCAATCAATCCCTTTTCAACCTGGTCAAAGCCGGGCGGGTCACGGAAAAAGAAGCCCTGGCCAAAGCATCCAACCCGCAAGGTTTGGAGATGAATTTCAAAGGCATATTTTTGGACGAAGGCCGCAGGATTGTCAGCTAAGAGTTTGTGCCCTCTTGCAAGCCCGCTCGCGGGCAATATCTGTGAAATCATCCTGCGCGCGCAAAAACTGAGACCCGACCGGGAGGGATTTATGGTGGCCGCGGATTTGCGC
>JBOHXA010000149.1:0-2772 GCA_050737335.1 Limisphaerales bacterium
TGGAATAGAACGAATGGACGGTCCAGGCCTTCTTTCTATGGGCCGGCCGTCGAGGTCTGAGTAAAAACCATGCATCCGCTCCACTTGAAGGTTTCAACGGCCGCGTTCATATTAGCCCTGTTGTTTATAGGGCGCCACGCCTCCGCCACGCCCCCGCCCGGCTACTATCAGGTCTGGGGCGATGAATTTAACGGCAGTTCTCTGGACACAACAAAATGGGATTACTTGGACCTGGGCAGCCGCCGCGACGCCGTCAACGTGACCAACGCTGTTTCGTTCAATGGCAGCAACCTCGTCATCACCACCTACACGAGCAACAATGTTCATTACACCGCCATGATCGCCAGCGATCAAACATTCGGCCCTCGTTACGGTTATTGGGAGAGCAGCATCAAATGGGGCGATACCAATGGCATGTGGTCAGCCTTTTGGTTTCAGTCTCCCACGATGGGCGATTATCTTTATGACCCGTTTGTTTCAGGCTCGGAAATTGACGTGGTCGAGCATCGCGCCACCGACGGCGGTTCGGATGGAGACATCATGAATATTGTCCAAAACAATATTCATTGGAACGGATACGGGTCCGATGCCGAAAGCGCGGGCAGCGGCAATATCGGCTCCGGCCTGGGTTCAGGGTTCCACACCTATGGCCTCTTATGGACGCCATCGGCATACACCATTGACATAGATGGCAGCAATGCGTGCTCCTGGAACTTTTCCAACGACGGCGTTCCGATCTCCGAAAGCTCCGAATGGGTTATCTTGAGCAGTGAAGTAGATGACACGTCCACAACGTGGGCGGGCGAAATCCCGCCAGACGGTTACGGCAGCCTCGCCGCCAGCACAACCAAATTGATGGTGGATTACGTCCGCTATTACGCCCCAACCAACACGATTTTTTGGACCGGAGCGGCCGAGGGCTTATATCTGAATAACCCCGGCGATTATGTTTCCAATATGCCCCCTGTCGCCACGAGCGATGTGACTTTTTCCGGTTTGAGTGGAAATAACTTAAATCCCACCCTCAGCGCCCCCCTGGCGGTTGACGGCTTGGTGTTTTTAAACATGAACAATGCCGTGACTATCGGCGGCACAAGTACCCTCACCCTGGGCGCCGGCGGCATTGACATGGTCGCGGCAAATCATACGGTCACGATCAATTGTCCCGTCAACCTCAGCGCCGGCCAAAGCTGGCTCGTCGGCATCAATAGCCCCGGCGACACCTTGAATCTCAACGGCAGCATCTCCGGCTCAGGCACGTTGGCCAAAGGCAGTTGGGGCACGTTGATTCTAAACGGAAACAATAGCTTTTCTGGCGCGCTTGATGTGGACCTGGGCAGTTCCGGCAGCGGCAGTTCAGGCCTCAGCGACGGCATCGTACGCATCACCCGCACCCAAAACGTTGCGTATGTTCCAACCATCGCCATCCGGGACAACAATGACGCATGGTCCACCCTCCAACTGACAAACCTGCTGGGCAACGTCATTGTTCCGGCAAACATCACCCTTGCCGGACGCAATACAAACGTAGCCGCAATCGAAAACATGTCCGGCAGCAATACTCTTTCTGGAAACCTGAGCATCACAGGCGGCGGCGACTATTATTTGTTTCAATCAGACGCCGGAACCTTGAATTTCGGCGGAACAATATCCGCAAGCAGCACTGCCACCGGGGCGCGGGCGCTCACCTTTCAAGGCGCCGGAGATTTTCTCCTTTCCGGCTCTGTTGAAAATGGAAGCGCAACGACAATTAATATCGCCAAATCCAACTCCGGAACACTGACCGTGGCAGGCGCCAATCCGTTCAGCGGTACGGTGACAAATTGGCAGGGCTCGCTAATCATCAATGGTTCGCTCGCCTGTCCATTGACCGCGGCCGCGGGATCCCTCGGCGGCCATGGCACGATCAGCGGCGCGACGTCAATCGAATCCGGCGCAACGCTCGCGCCGGCCAACTTGGGCGCGGGGGCCTTGACTTTCGGAAATTCCCTGACGCTTAACAGCGCCGCCGCCAGCATTTTCAATATCAACAAATCACTTAAAACGAATGATTCCGTCCACGTCGCCGGTTCGTTGGTCCTGGCTGGAACTCTCATCGTCACCAATTTGTCCGGCAATCTTGCCGCCGGCGACACCTTTACGCTCTTCACCGCCGGAAGTTTCAGTGGAGATTTTTCAACCTTCACACTCCCGCAGCTTGGAACCGGTCTCGAATGGAACACCAACGCCCTGGCCAACGGCGTCCTGTCCGTCATTTCCACAGTCGTGCCAGAGATCAAAGCGGTCACGCGTCAGGCCGATGGAAACTATGACTTCAACGGCGACGGCGCGGCTTATACCACATACGCTCTGGAGGCCGCGACAAATCTCTCTCAGCCCGTCGCATGGCTCGTCATCACCAGCGCCATTGCCGACGCGAGTGGTGCTTTTCAGCTCTCCGACGTCGAGGCAACCAACTTTGCGGATCGGTTTTATCGCGTGACGCAGCCATAGCCCCCATGGGGCAGCCATCCTGCCGCCGGTTTTTCGGGCATCCTTGCCCGGAATCCCTGAAGGAAACTTTCCATGAACCGGTGGCTGGCGGGCTGGGCGGCGAGCGAGGCGGCGCGTTTGTCCCGCGAAAGAGTCAGAGCGGACTCACCCTCCTTCGCGAAGGCTACGGAGGGCAGGCGTCCGCGGCTACGGGAACCGGGGGGCGAGGCTCCTGAATACAGAGGGAAAATTTGGTTCGTTTAGTAAAAATCGTCATGCTAGGGTTTTGCGGGCTTAATT
>JBOHXA010000150.1:0-2499 GCA_050737335.1 Limisphaerales bacterium
ATGAAGGTCAGCAGCGCGCTCAAGAGCAGACACGTCACGACGGGAAAATAAAAGTGCGCATGACCCCTGGAATAGTGAATATCGCCGGGCAAACGGCCAAGCCAGCTTCGCCCAAAACCCGACCATAAAATCGCGCCGACCACCATCAGAAGCAGGCCCGCGATCACCAGCAATTTTCCAATCTCGTTCATCGTGCCGTCGCGCCAAAGATGCAACGGCCACCGCGAAAATGCACGCTTGTTCCACAAGTGGATTCTCATATATTCAGCAATGTGAATCAGACTTTGTTGACTCACGATCCCCTGGCCGTGGCCGGCGAAGTTCAGGAGATTTATCGCGGCATGTTTGCCGGCGCTGGCTGGCTTTTTGTTCCACAGGCTTTCGGTTGGGCCATTGATTGTTTCACGGGTTATTTTGACGATTACCTGCCCGTGGACACCCGCTATCACGATTTTGAGCACACCCTTCAAGGGACCCTGTGCATGGCGCGAATATTGCATGGCCGCCATTACGCAAGGGCGAAACCGGAGTTGACACAGCGATATTTTGAGCTGGGGCTTCTGGCCATCCTTTTGCACGACACCGGTTACCTCAAAAAAGCGGATGACACGCAGGGAACCGGCGCCAAATATACCGCCATTCACGTGAACCGGAGCATGGAATTCGCCGCGATGCTCCTGGCCAAAATGAAATTCAGCGGCGAGGACATTTGGGCCGTCCAGAACATGATCCGGTGCACCGGTGTGGATGCGCGGCTCTCGGCCATTCCCTTTCAGAGCGAAATTGAAGAAATCACCGGCCTGGCCCTGGGCGCGGCGGACCTGGTCGGCCAAATGGCCGCGGAGGATTATGTGGAAAAACTGCCCGCCCTCTACGCCGAATTTGCCGAGGCGGCGGCCGCCAGCGGCAACGAAAAGGCCGCGTTTTTTGGCGGATTCTCAAGCGCCGAGGACCTGATGAGCAAAACGCCGCACTTTTGGAAAAAGCACGTTCGCGAAAAACTGGAACGCGATTTCGCGGGAATTCACCGTTTTCTCAACAGCCCTTATCCAGACGGACCCAATTTTTATTTGAACCGCATCGAAGCCAATCTCGAAAGGCTTCGCCACGGCGGCCATTAGCCGCCCTTCGTTCGCCTCGATTCCAAAAAATTGAATTTTGAGACCGTCAAAAATTTGCTAGGCTTTCGCCTGAACGTATGGCTGAGAAACCAAAGCAAGTTTACGACGAAAGCAAAATCAAGACGTTGTCATCCCTGGAGCACATCCGACTGCGCACCGGCATGTATATTGGACGCATCGGCGACGGCAGCCATCCGGACGACGGCTGCTACATCCTGCTCAAGGAAGTGGTGGATAATGCGATTGATGAATACATCATGGGGCACGGGCGCGAGGTGCGGATCAACTTCGAAGGCAACTGCGTCGCCGTCCGGGATTTTGGGCGCGGCATTCCCCTGGGTAAAGTCGTGGATTGCGTCTCCAAAATCAACACCGGCGCCAAATACAATGACGAGGTCTTTCAATTCAGCGTCGGGCTGAACGGCGTGGGGACAAAGGCCGTCAATGCCCTTTCCAAATCGTTTCGGGTTCGCAGCCACCGCGGCGGCGAGTTTGTTGAAGCTTCCTTCAAGACCGGGAAACTGAAAAAAGAGGACTCCGGCAAAACCAATGAACCCGACGGCACGTTGATCGAATTTGAGCCGGACCCGGAAATTTTCAAAGAGAGCCAGTTTCGGATGGAACACGTCGAGAGGCGGCTGCGCCATTACAGCTACCTGAACACGGGCTTGAGGCTCACGCTCCATGTCCCGGGCCAGGAACCCAGAATCTTCCAGTCGCGCCACGGCTTGATGGATTTGGTCATGGAAGACCTGGCCGGCGATGGCAGCGCGCCGATCTATCCCCCGCTCCATTACGCCGGCAAGACGCTGGAATTTTGTTTCACGCACAGCAATTCGCGTTACGGTGAAACGTTCTATTCCTTCGTCAACGGCCAATTCACCGGCGACGGCGGCACGCATTTGAGCGCCTTCCGCGAAGGCCTGCTCAAAGCCGTCAATGAATACGCCCATTCGAAATTCGAGGGTGACGACGTGCGCGAATGCATGGTGGGCGCCGTTGCCATTCGCCTGAAAGACCCGGTCTTCGAGTCGCAGACTAAAAATAAGCTCGGCAACACCGAAATTCGGACGGAGTTGGTCAACAATGTGCGCGAGGAACTGCTTCGCTTTTTTCAGCGCAACAAGGACATCGCTGAAAAGGTCGTGGCCAAGGCCGCCGATACCCAGCAATTGCGCAAGGAATTGCAGGCCGTCAAGAAGATTGCCCGCGACCGCGCCAAAGCGATCGCGCTGCGCATCCCCCAATTGAAGGACTGCAAATATCACTATGACAAAAAGAAGGACAAGAACCGGGACACCATGATTTTCATCTGCGAGGGCCAGTCGGCCGCCGGTTCCATCACAAGCTGCCGCGACGTGAACGATCAGGCGGTGTT
>JBOHXA010000151.1:0-2679 GCA_050737335.1 Limisphaerales bacterium
AAATTATGGAACAGGAAGAAAATCACTAAAACAGCCCACGCCGGTCGTGGGCAACAACCCATATGGGAAATGTCGGGTAGATATTGTCCGCCGCATCCCAGCAAATCCCGCGCGCATTTTCAGCATACGACGTTGGCGCCACGGTGAAAAACGTCCGGTCGTCAGGAATGCCATTGGTCAATGAGCAAATCGTCATGTGGTTGTCAATGGCCAAGCCCACAAGATAGGCGCTGTCCGGCGAAACGGCTGAATCTACCAGGCCCTGCAAGCCGGCGCCTCCTCCCGTTTCAGTGACAAAATAGTCCGGGCCGGAATTGACGGTGACCAGCGAGTCCCAAAGCAAATTCGTTCCCGTCGCGTCATAAATATCCATATCCGGGATCACGTAGTTTTGCCGCTGTTCGCTGGCGTAAATATAGCCGTTGGTGCCTTCGGTCAGACCCGGATAAACATTGTTTAAACCGGAGAAATTAAGTCCGACTTCAGGTCCGATAAAGGTCGGCGGATTTTCCCAAGGCAGCGAGTTCGTGGTGATGTTTGTGAAAATCAGAATCGAGTTGGGTTGGGTTGATGGAAAATCGTTGTCAACATACATCAGGGTCGTGGTCCCATTGTTCGTGAGCGGCCCCAGCAGCAGGGGACGCGAGAATACCAGGCCGTGAACCACCGCGCCGGTCGAATTTAAAGTCTGGTCGCCAAGAGGCCCCAGGAAAAGCTGTGCGCTCGAGAGGTCGGGCGAAACACGCCAGATTCCAGCGCCCGCACTCGAATAATCTCCAACCATGAGATAACCATCCGGCGCAACGGCGATGCGATAGGGACTGTTCGCGTTTCCCACTGTCCAGGTCACGCCCGCGTTATTGCTGCTGATAAATGAGCCGTCGGCATTAAACATTTGCAGCGCCTTCGCCGGCGACGACCGCGCGCTGCAGGCGATATAAATTGTGCCGAAATAGGGTGATTTCGGGTTCTTGTTCACGTCAACCCCGCGAAGATCGCCAAGTTGGAAAAAGCCGCCGTTGCCATTTGCTTTTTGAATGGGGCTGTTGATGACGCTCGGAACCCCCGAACCTTGCTTAAAAACCGAGATGGCATAGCTGGCATGGCTTCCCAGACTGAAAGAATATTGCCCGGCGTCCAGGTTGATGCCGGTTCCCTGGGCGGGGTCGAAATTGGCATTCGTGCTGCCGTCCTCGTAGGTCACCGTCACGTTGCCCCCGCTTTCGTTGATGTAAAACTGGATCGTCCCGTTGTTGTTTGTGATCCCGGAGGCATACGGCGTCGCCTTCGCCTTTTGCACCATCAAACCCAACAATGCAATGGCTACGCATGACAATAGTAAACGACAATGATTCTTCATTTGAAACGAGCTCCTTCCAGTAGGTTGTTGTAAGAACTGAACTTCAACAGTATAGCACCATTGAAAACAGCATTTAATAGTAAAGGCCACCGTTCCGCAAGCCAAAAATAAGACAAATTTGACGATTAAAGACGAACTTACAATCAATGCATAGTTTTATTAGCATACCTGATTATGCCGCAGGAGACGACGTGAGGAGGCTCTGACTGAAATTCCGTGATTCGGGAATTCCGTGGTCCCGGTTAGTGGAGTCTCGTGACCTCGACTCCTACGGTCCTGGTTTGCAACCGCTTAAGCCAAGTCGCACCGCCGCACTTCAGCCCTCATCCTGTCAATCCTGCTCATCCTTTCAAAAATCTTCATCGCCGGTTCTCTTGCGGTTAAATCCGTTCCCAACTCGCGTCAATTCGTGAAATTCGCGGATTAAAAATCGGCTACTCCCTCCTCTTTTGCGCTCTTTGTGTTCTTTGCGGTTAAACTTCCCGAAGATTGAAGGCGACGGGCCTGCGACTTCCGGCGTCAATTCGCTCCCTCACGGTCGCGGCTCGGTTCCTGCGGTTATCCGTTTCCTTCGCGGATACCTCCATCAATACTTAATCACCGCGTTGCTCCAATCCACCCCATTGATCGCCTCCGCCGCCAGCGTCCCCAACTGCCGCCGCAACGCAATCACGTTCCCCGCCTCCGTCGGATGATTCCGATTGGACAGGAAAATCACAAACGTCTTCGAATACGGATCAATCCAAATCGAAGTCCCCGTCCAGCCCGTGTGGCCGTAGGAACCGATGGGAAACAGCTTCCCGCGCGGACCGGAATAGGGCGTGTCAATGTCCCAGCCCAGGCCGTGCAGCATATGCACCGCCGGCGGCATTTGCGGGCTGGTCATGAGCCTGACCGTCGCTGGCGTGAAAATGCGAACGCCGTCCAACTCGCCCATGTTCAACATCATGCGCGCGTATCGCGCCAGGTCGTGCGCCGTGGAAAACAAGCCGGCATGCCCCGCGACGCCACCCATGTGCCGCGACGTGGGATCGTGGACAATTCCCCGCCAGGGCTTGCCGTTCACCACCTCCGTCGGCGCGATCCGGTAAAGCTTGGACTTGGGCGGCAGAAAACCCGTGTCCGTCATTTTCAACGGCCCATAAAATTTCTTTTGCACAAACACATTCAACGGCGTATGCGTCACGCGGCGCACGATCTCGCCCAGCAGAATGAAATTGATGTCGCTGTATTTGAAACGCGTGCCCGGCGGATTGGCCAATGGAATCGTGCAGGCCATTCTGATCCCCGTCTTCCATCCATGCCAATCGGTTTTGGTC
>JBOHXA010000152.1:0-1350 GCA_050737335.1 Limisphaerales bacterium
ATCCTCATGGGCATCGAGCATGAACGCATTCATTTGGAGACTTCCTCGGTTTTGATTCGGCAACATGCGCTGGCATACGTCCAGCCCCGTCCTGACTGGGAACCCTGCCGGGAATCTGGCGCGGCGCCGCAAAACCAATTGATTAACGTTCCAGCGGGCACCGTCCGGGTTGGCAAAGATTTCGCAAATCCGCTTACTTACGGCCCGATACAGGAAAATGGGCGCAAAATCGGCTTGCAAAAACGCCCCGTGTTGACCCGCTGTCTTCGCGTATTGAAATTCCGCGTCGCCCAGCATCATGAAGTTGTGGTTGACGGTGGCCTCGTCAATGGGCTGCCTCGGAATCGGTTGCGTCTGGGCGGCCTCCACGATGTTCTGTATCTCGTTTGTGGCCAGCGGCTGGGTTGCCGCGAGTTTCTGCTGAAGCTGCCGGATTTGTTCCTGGTCCTGTTCGTGGATTTGCGCAGCGGCGGCATTTGTCTGCTCCAATCCATGAACCTCCCCGCTCAACTTCTGCACCGTTTGTTTCAGGGCGTTGAAGTCCGCGTCGCTCACCTCGGCGGTCGCGCGCGGCGGCAGCAATACTCCTGTGGCACAACCCGTGGCCGCCAGCACAAGGAGACAGTGGCGGGTTTTCAATGCTTTTTTCATTCGTGGCTTAAGCGATGGGCGAACCGTTTAGCGCCCGCTGTTTTCCTGGAGAAATTGCAGAATCAACTTTGCCTGGCTTACGGGGATGTTCGCGCGCACCTGCATATGGAGCAGAATGGTTTTCCATTGCGCCCCCGTCCGCTCGGTGGGATAGCGCTCCTGATGGCACCGGTTGCAGTTGATCTCGTAAAGCTCCGCACCGGTGAGTTGGTGGTTGGCCACGGTGAGCATTGGATCTGGAGCCGCGGCGCTCGCCGTCACTGAACTGGTTGGCTGGTGCTGGACTCCAGTGCATCCCCAACCGCCGAAAACGAACCCCGCGCCTGCCAGCGCCGCGGCGCACCATGAGATCAGCGTCTGTCTTTTCATGAGATATTGCGTTGATTTTATGTTGAGAATTGCAGCCTGTTTTTTGGCATTTCCAAATTTAACTCAGGCCGCATTTATTTTAATTTGCTGGTGGCAATAGTAGGTTTGGATTCGAAACAACGCTCCCCGTTTATTGGCATTTGTTATCCCTTTATTGCTATTCTTTGTTCGCGAAATGGAGGAAGAATCAAGGTCCCCCAATTGAAGGTTAAATATCCGGGACGAAGCAGAACAATGGAAACAGTTGCAAGTTCTGAATCCGTGAAGATGGAATTCCGGCGAACGCCAGGTTCGTTGCGGATCGTTACGAATAGCGGCGCTTCCTAAACT
>JBOHXA010000153.1:0-1028 GCA_050737335.1 Limisphaerales bacterium
CCGGAATCAGAGCGTTGGGTTACTGTGGATCGACGCTCACGGCGATATGAATACTCCTGAAACCAGCCCCAGCGGAAACATTCACGGGATGCCTTTTGCCGCTTCGCTCGGGCTCGGTCCGCAGGCGCTGACCGGAATCTTTGAATTTTCACCCAAGGTACACCCGGACCAGTGCGTTTTAATCGGGGCGCGAGACCTTGACGCCCCGGAGCGGAAGATCGTGCAAGAATCGGGCGTTCATGTCTTCACCATGCGCGACATTGACGAGCAGGGAATGCGCGCGGTCATGGACAAGGCAATTTCGTTGGCTGCCGCCGGGACCGGCGGCTTCGTGGCGTCCTTTGACATGGACGTGATGGACCCGGCCGAAGCCCCAGGCGTTGGGACACCCGTGCGCGGCGGCCTGACATTCCGGGAGGCGCATCTCGCTCTCGAAATGATTGCCGACAGCGGCAAGATGGTGGCCTTCGAGTTGGTTGAGGTAAATCCCATTATCGATATCATGAACAAAACCGCGATTCTTGGCGTTGGATTGATCACTTCAGCTTTAGGCAAAAAAATTCTGTAGCTTTTCGGTTTCCATTAAAATAGCCGGCTATGCCCAAGAAAATCCGCCTGGGAATTTTGTTTGGAGGACGTTCTGGTGAACACGAGGTCTCACTCGAGTCCGCCGCTTCAGTCGTCAAAGCGATTGACCGGGACAAATATGAAGTGGTCCCGATCGGCATCACGCGGGAGGGCCGATGGGTGCTTGGGGACGCGCCTGCCGAACCGAGTTCCAAGACTCTTGCCGGCGTATTTCAAAATGGCAAAGAAATCGCGCCTCCCGCCGACCCGACGCGCAAGGAATTGACGCCTCTTCCCGTCCCTTCGCATGGCTCCAGGGTTACCGGCGCCCTCGACGTGGTTTTCCCTGTTCTGCACGGCACGTTTGGCGAAGACGGAACCGTTCAGGGCCTTCTCGATCTGGCAGACATTCCTTACGTCGGCGCCGGAGTGCTTGGCTCGGCTACCGGGATGGATAAAGA
>JBOHXA010000154.1:0-1803 GCA_050737335.1 Limisphaerales bacterium
TTCCTGGACGGCACCATCACCGGCAAAGGCGGCGCCGTTTACGTGCATCGCGGCGCTTTTGCGATGGAACCCCAACATTATCCGGACTCTCCAAATCATCCCAACTTCCCGTCCACGGTGCTGCATCCGGGCGAAGTCTATCACAATACGATTGTCTATAAATTTAGTGTTGCGGGAAGTTAAAGCGAGCGGAACTGACCCTGAGGCCCCGGGGGAATGTGTCCTGAAAGGCCAACGGAAAATGGTGAAACAGGCAACTTCATACCCGCCCGAGACGCACGGCCATTTCAACACTGCAACGGTTCAACGTCTCCCGCAGCCTTGACTTGCCCGTCCGGAGCTAATAGTCTGAACGAAATTGGACTCAGCGTCAAAGAACCTGTCAAACGTGAAGGATTTTGGACTGCGGATCGTGTATATGAAGATATGGTTGTGTGTTTTGGCATTTTTCGCCGGAGCTTTGACGACATGGGCGGCTGACGTGGCGAACCCCGTTTCGAAGGGAATGGCGGCGTTCAAAAGGCAAGACTTCGATGCAGCCATCAGCTATTTTACCCAGGCCATCGGGCAAAACTCAAACTACGTGGGCGCCTATTATTTCCGTGGCTTGTCCTACGCCCAAAAAAAGGAGTACGATGATTCAATAGCCGACTTCAGCCGCGCGATATGGCTCAACACCAATAATCCCGACCCGTATTATTTCCGCGGCATGTCATATATGGACGAGGGAAAATATGGCCGTTCCCTGGCGGATTTAAATCAGGCCCTGCGGCTGAGGCCTGGCACGACCGTCCTTTTGCTCAGGGCTTACGTGCATTTATTGATGACCAATTTTAACGGCGCCATCGAAGATTACAGCCGCGTCATCCGGATGCAGCCGTCGAACGCCGCGGGCTACCTCGGGCGCGCCCATGTTTTCAACATCCAGGGCGTGTATGGCCTGGCCATCATGGATTGCGATTCGGCGCTCATGATCAACCCTTATTCCTCCGTCGCCTTCCGCGAACGCGGCGATGCCTACGACGGCCAGCACGATTACGCCGAGGCCATCGCCGACTATGACAGGGCCATTCGCCTGGACCCTTCAGACCCTGGGATGTACCTGGCCCGCAGCATGATCTTCGCCGATGAGAAGGACTTTTCGAACGCAGTTTCCAGTTGCGACGCCGCCATTGCGCTGGACCCCCGCGATTCCGAGGCCTATTGCAATCGCGGTTATTATGTGTCCAGGCTCGGCCATTATCGCGCGGGAATTGCGGATTGCCGGAAAGCCCTTGCCATGGACACCAACTCCGTCTGGGCCTGCAACAATCTGGCCTGGCTGCTGTCAATCGTTCCCGACGCCAAATTGCGTGACGGAAAAACGGCTGTGAAATACGCGAAGAAGGCCTGTGATATGACTCATTGGAAAGAGCCGATTTTTATTGATACCCTTGCCGCAGCCTATGCTGAAATCCGCCATTTCCGAAAAGCCGTGAAGCTCGAAAAAAGCATCATGGGAATCATGCCCATTGAAGACCGCGACGAGGCCAGACGGGCATTAGACCTTTATGAGCATCATCATCCGTACCGGGAAGAAGATGAGCGTTGAAGCGTTTAAGGCGTTGAAAACGAACGGCACGAGGGTTGGCGCAGCCGGCTTCCATTTTTGTTTTTGAGGGATTTTGGCCGGCGAACAGTGGAATGCGCCGCGTCAATCCCGGCTTGTTGCAATTGGCGCTGTAACGCATTCTACGGCGGAGGTTCCGCCCGTCGCGCAATGATGGGATTCGTCACGGCGCAGCGCGATTGTCTGCCTTATGC
>JBOHXA010000155.1:0-1838 GCA_050737335.1 Limisphaerales bacterium
GACCAGGAATGGATCAAGCCAGGGTTATAAAATGAAAAGGCGCCGACCAGGCCGCCGAAAAGAATCGTTGCTCCAAAAAATAATGTCCGCCATCGCCAAAGCCATGGGGCGAGAAACAAAACAGGCAGAAACGATCCTCCGGCAAATCCCAGTGCGATGATGCCTCTTGCATTCGAGCCGCCGGGGAACCCGAAGCTGCCCGATTGTGCGTACCGCGCGGCGCCGAAGATTAGTCCATGCCCGTACATTTTGGTCGTTAAGAATTCGTAGCCAGCGATGAAAATCACAGGCACAATCAACGTGATCAGCCACCAACCGGGCTTGCGCAGGCGCACGACGCCCATGGCCGCCAGCAACGGCAGTAGCATCATGGCGCTGTATTTTGTCAGGATCGCCAGACCAGCAAGAAATCCTGCCAGGACAAATGGCCATGGAGATTTGGCCTCGCGAGCGCGCTCAAAAACGACCAGCGACCAAATCCAAAAGCTCAACATGGGCACATCCACCATGAGCGTACTGCTGGAAACGAGAAATGCCGGAGTGAAGATCGCGATGACCGCAGCCAATAACGGCCTTCCGCACCACAACTTTGCCAGGCTATAAATGCCCGTCGCGGCGCCGAAAGCAAATCCCAGGCAAACGAGGTGCAGCGGAATTTCATTCCAACCAAAAATCGAAGCGACAAGGGCGAAGATATAGGGCAAAAACGGCGGGTTCCAGTTTGCCGTCCACATAGGAACAGCCGAGGACCACCAATCCGCTTTGCCGCCAAAGAAATTGAATGGATGGCCCTGGATATACTGCCCGGTCCAAACGAAGAGCGGGTCATCTGTCTGGACGGCTTTGTTGACAAACGGCCCAAGGGTTGCGAGAAGAATAATAGCAAGCACAACAAAAGGATGACGCGTAAGCCAATTAATGCGCCTGTCAGAATTGTTCATTTAGGTCGGATTTAACTCTAAATTGCTGGAGGATTTTTTGCCAGCTTTTTTGCCAGTTTTCCAGCGAGAAGCTGGAGCGACGGGTTGACTAAGTTGGATCACGCGGGTCGGACCATTCACGGGTCAGTCATCCCGATGAATCGGGACACTCCTGCGCTTCTCCTCTTGCCGCGGGAGACGAGGGCCTGACTTTTATCCGCAGACTGTCAAAAACTCCCGAATTTTTAAGACAGGATTTACAGGATGACGTCTTTTGGCGACGGCTCTGAAAAGCAGGGTTTTGGCATTGAGAAATCGTTCGACAAGCCAAGTGATGGGAGGATAATCGTGGAAACGACCAGACTCGATTTGAAACCATGATCATCAAGTCAAATGGGAAGTCCCGGATGAGACCGATAACGTTCAAATCGACAGGTTTCAAATCGTTTGATATGCGTGGTTCGTTGAGCGGGCGGAAGCTATGAAAACCAGGCACATTTCTTTCCAATCCCAGTCATTCAGCGCGGCTTGTTTAGTCGTGATCAGCACGCTGTTCGGTTCATTCGCCAGTTCCGCCCAGACCGTTGATTACCTGTACAGCGGCTCCGAGGTGGTTGTCACCCTGAACCCAGGCACCTATGACATCACCGCCTATGGCGCCCAAGGCGGGAGTTGCGACAGCGGCTCAGGCAACCAACCCGGTGGTCTCGGCGCTGAAATGGAGGCCCGGTTTACTTTTACGACGGTGACGAACCTTACCCTGCTCGTCGGCGGCGCCGGAACAAACAACAACTTTGACGGCGGGGGCGGCGGCGGTGGCAGCTTCATTGTCAATGGCGGAAACGTGTTCTTCGTTGGTCAGCAGGATCAGCCATTCATGATGGCTGGCGGCGGGGGCGGCGGGGGCCTCAGCAGAGG
>JBOHXA010000156.1:0-1151 GCA_050737335.1 Limisphaerales bacterium
GAAGTCTGCCCGTTTGCACGGCGGAGTGATGTTGCAACTCCTATCCGCTCCATTACAGAGTGGCGTTGGCTTTTTCCAATTTCCCCTGCCCGTCACTCCCTCAGCGTTCCTTGCGGACGCGCCTGCCCCGCTCTTGCCCGCAAGGGCGGGGCGGAATGTCGGGTTTATCATGTTTGGTTGCAAAGACACGAATGAATTAACCCCTGCTTGCCACACCGGCAGTGATGGTGTCCGCGTGCTCCATGCGTCCGCTGGAGCAACCCACTGCGCGCCTTTTGGCCAGAGCCTGTCAGCGTCTTTGGCTCTTTGAGTATGACGATGCCCAAAGCAGTTCACTTGTGTTGGGTGTTTCATTCAGCCTGTCCCTCCGACCGCATTGACGCTCGCAGTCGCGGAAACAGCCTCGCGGCCATTTCCTCGCCTCGACGACGGATGGATGTTGTCACGGCAGCTTCCGACAAGACCGTTACCAGTTTTGCCAGTGCCGATAGGCTACTGCGAACGGAATCGCACGTTCGTCTTACGAGTTTTATTTCATATCGAACAATCATTGTAACCACTTCATTTCGCACGGACGCCCTACTCCTACGGGGCGTGAAGGAATTTTCGCAGAACCACGGCCAGACAACGACAAAAACTGCGCCAAACCGGCGGCAAAACAACGGCAGAAATACGACCAGTCCACGACCAGCTTCTTGTCGCGGCCAATATCGGCCAATCGCGGTAAATCGCGGCCAGTAACGGCTGTGGGAATCATCCCGGTGAAACGCCCTTGATATTCGGCGTTGTTCGGCCTCTTTCGGCCTGGCCAGTTATTAGCGATATAAACAAGGTTAAGGTGGCGGCAGCGATGCACACAGCAGTTGGGCTGGATGGAATGGGCCAATTTCCTGGTCGAGTAGGGCGGTGGCGTTTCCGTCACCGCCCCCTCCAAGAACCGGACATGAAAGTTTCCCCTCATCCGGCTCAAGCCGTTACAAAGCTCCACATGAGCGGAGCCGGTCGCGTGGGAATTTCCCGCGTGCCCTTGACGATATGCGCTTGCAGCCTGTTGACCGGCCGCGCACATTGAAACCAGTCAGGCTGGTTTGCGTGTGGCGTTCTGCCGGAGAAGGCACACATGGCTTGCGCCAGGTTCATTTGCAATTTTC
>JBOHXA010000157.1:0-12456 GCA_050737335.1 Limisphaerales bacterium
GCTGGCCGGCAAACGGACGCCTTCAAAATAAAGCGGCGAGGGCATGGGCAATTCGACGACCTCCGGCTTCGAGCCGTCTTCCAACCGTAAATCCCGGATGCGGTCCCAGTTTTCGGCCAGAGACCGAAAATTAACATCGCGGCTATTGCGTTCACGGACAAGGACCAAGGTCTTGCGGTTTACAAAACGGCAAATGTCATCCACGTGGCCGTGAGTGTCGTCACCCGCGGGTCCCTTGGCGAGCCAGAAAATGTTGTTGACGCCTAAATACTCTTTTAATGTGCTTTCTATCCCGGCCTTGCCCATGCCCGGATTCCGGACCTGAATCCCGGGGTGCAAATAGCACTGCTCGGTGGAAATCAATGTACCGGCTCCATTTGGTTCAATGCCTCCGCCTTCCAGAACAAAGGGTCGGCCTTCAAACCGGGCGTGAAATAGTTCCTTTCGAAGAATACGCGCAGCGGTTTCCGGAACCTTTGTGTCTTTGCGCCAGTTACTGTATTTGGCCCAGCCATTGAAATGAAAATGGACTATCGCCGTTTCCCATCTTTCCCCCGCCACAAGTCGCCTGACGAAAATCGGGCCGGTGTCGCGCGTCCATCCCCGGTTCGTTGGATGCGCGACGAAGTTAATTTTTTGCGCGCTCACACCGGCTTTCTTTAAAATTCGACGCGCCATATTTTCATCCGCGGCGTTGCGAATGAGCAAATGTATTTTTTCCCCGGGCGCGATTTTCCGAATCATTTCGCCGTAAACCCATGGAATGATGTCAAATTTTCCCGGCCAATCATGGGCATTATGCGGCCAGCCAAGCCACGTCGCCTCATGCGGTTCCCATTCGGCGGGCACGCAAAACCCCTCTCGCGCGGGCGATCTGTCCATGGCGGGTTTTCTCATTGGCATAAATCCGCGGAAGATAAAGCGGCCGGGCGATTTGTTCAATGGTGAAGAGTCCCGCGCCGCGGAAAAAATTCTCAATCAGCGTTACTTTCTGCTTGGAAGATTCAGCGAAATAGGCGATATTATAGTACGGCCAATGGTTGACATAAAGCGACCATGCCGTCTATCGAATGATTTACAGGCAAAAAGTTGATAGTTTAATCGGAAAGACAATACTGGCCCGATCCAGGATTCACCGAAAATTGCTTTCTTTGGGATTTTTTTTGGTGATTCTGTTCGTGGCGCCCGCCATGATGTCAGCCATAACGGTGAGTAAGGCGGGTGCCGTGAAGGTCGTAACAATGTCGGCGGGCGTTACGGCGCCGCAAATCCAGCATGCGCTCGATGGTCTGACCAATGGCGGCGAAATCTTGTTGCCGCCGGGCAAAATCAAAGTCAGCCAGCCCATTGTCCTAGACCACGATTTCGAGACACTTAGCGGGGCTCCAAATCAGGCCACTACCTTGTATTTGATGAATGGCGCGAATTGTCCGGTCATCATCATGGGCGTGCCGCTGAATCACCCGATGCAAACCATCCGCCATTTATGTGTTCGGAATTTATTCATTGACGGAAACCGCGCCCACCAGGAACGCGAGCTTTGGCGTGAAAAGGGAGATGGCTCCGAAATCCGCAACAACGGCATCACGGTTCAAAATGTCAGTGATTCGCTGATTGAAAATGTCACCTGTACTCGCTGCCGTTCTGGAGGACTTGTGACCACACTTGGGGTGCGACGACTGACCGTGACGAATTTCGCCTCATTCAATAACGAGTTCGACGGGCTGGCCTGTTACCTCACCATGGATTCCCTCTTTGAGAAGCTATATCTGCACGACAATCCAGGAGCCGGCATATCACTCGATTTGGCTTTCGACCACAATGTGATTACCAACGCCGTTTTGGAGAGCAATGATCTTGGCATCTTCATGCGCGACAGCCGGAATAATAGCTTCAAAGACCTTACCATCCGCAATAACCGTGATTTCGGGGTTTTCATGGCCCAGGCCTTCGAAACCCTGGATCGTGGGCCGAAACCCGAGCCTGACACCCAATGTACGGACAATTCGTTTATCAGCCTCAGGGACATGAAAAATGGACGCGCAGCATTTCGCGTTAATGATATCTCCTGCACCAATAATATTATCCGTGACGCGCAATGGGGCGGGAGCGTTCGCGCCCTTTCAACTCCGGCTCCCAATTTGGTGACCGTCAAATAATGAAGCGGGCAGCCGCCGGTCTGTCCATTTCTTTCTTAAAAACTGTGGCATTCTTGTCGCCGTTCCGCGGGCTTTACGAAGGTTTCTTGAGGGAAATCGGGCCAAAGGACGGGCAAAAATCATAAGTTCTTGATAGTTCCTCAGTAACAGCAAGAATCGCCCTCTTTTTGCCGACCCAATGGCAGGAAATTTGCTTCATCGGCGGGGTGATTTGGGTTGAAGGAACATCTTTTAAAACTCCGTTGTGTTCGGCTTTTCGCCCGCCTTTTTTTAAAGTTGGCAAATGCCGGAACATTCGTATTTTGGACGGGGCCAAATTCCTTAAGCCTAATCGAATGAGAAAAAAGCGCAAAATCACAAACAATTCTTCGGGTCCGGTTTCCCGATTCATCCGTCACCATTACAGGCATTTTAACGCCGCCGCCCTGGTAGATGCGGCCGATGGCTATGTCCGCCACATCGAGGGGGGGGGGCGCATGATGATTTGCCTGGCTGGCGCAATGAGCACCGCTGAACTGGGCCTGTCGCTTGCGGAAATGATCCGCCAGGACAAGGTGCATCTGATCACCTGTACTGGCGCCAACCTTGAAGAAGACGTCTTCAACCTTGTCGCCCACGATTACTATGAGCGTGTGCCGCATTATCGCCAACTCTCCCCCAAGGAGGAAGAAAGCCTCCTCAAGCGCCACCTCAATCGGGTCACCGACACGTGCATTCCCGAAGGCGAAGCGATGCGACGCATTGAAAAGGCAATGATCGAGTTGTGGCGCGCCGCCGATCAGCGCCAGGAACGCCTTTTCCCCCACGAGTTCTTTTACCAGGTCCTCCGCTGCGGCAAGTATAAAAAATATTATCAGATTGATCCCAAGGACTCCTGGATGGTCGCCGCCGCGGAAAAGAACCTGCCCATCGTCGTCCCCGGATGGGAAGATTCCACTCTGGGCAATATGTACGCTGCCGCCGTTATTCGTGGAGAAATCAAAAACATGCACACGGTCCGCACCGGTATCGAGTACATGACCTGGTTGGCCGATTTCTACACGCGGACCACCGAGAACAGCTCGCTGGGGATGTTCCAAATTGGCGGGGGAATCGCCGGCGATTTTCCAATTTGCGTCGTGCCCATGCTTCATCAGGACCTCGGGCGCGAAAAGGTTCCGCTCTGGGGTTACTTTTGCCAAATCAGCGACTCGACGACCAGCTATGGAAGTTACAGCGGCGCAGTGCCAAATGAAAAAATCACGTGGGGCAAGTTGGGCGTGGACACTCCAAGATATATCGTTGAATCGGATGCAACCATCGTTGCGCCGCTCATTTTCGCGCATGTGCTTGGATGGTAATTAACCGCATATTCCCATATTTCCCAATGAATCAAACGGAATATCAGGTGTTACTGGTGGAAAATGACCAGGATATGCAGGCGATGTTGTCGCAGGTTCTGGCCCAGGACAATATTGTGCCTCGCACCGTGCCAAATGTCCGCCTGGCCCTGAATATCATGCGCGAACAAACCCTCGATCTGGTTTTGTTGGATTTGTCCCTGCCTGAGGAGGAGGGATTTGTGTTGCTCCGCCGCATGCGGGATGATCCGTCGGTCAGAAAAGCTCCGGTCGTCATCCTCACGATGTCGCAAAGTCTTCAGGACAAGATGTTGGCCTTTGAATTGGGCGCCGCCGACTACATTGTCAAAGCCGCTGAACCGTCCGAATTGCGGGCCCGCGTGCTGGCCGCCCTTCAATCCAAACGCGAGCGCGACAAGCTGGTTGAGATCAACCGTGAACTGTCGGCCGCGCGCGCCTCGGCGGAGTCGGCCGCGCGCGCCAAGGCTGAATTTCTTGCCTCCATGAGCCACGAAATCCGCACACCTATGAATGGGGTGATTGCCATGGTTGGCTTGCTCATGGAAACGCAGCTGACGGCTGAGCAACGGGGTTATCTCGAAACCATCCACGCCAGCAGCGAGGCCCTCCTGACCATCATCAACGATATTCTCGATTTCTCAAAAATCGAGGCAGGCAAACTCGAATTGAACCCGCATCCATTTAGCATTCGCGCGGCAATCGAGGAAACACTCGATCTGATGGCGGCAAAGGCATTCGAAAAAAACCTGGATTTAATTTGCGAAATTGATGATGAAATACCGGAAAAAATTGAGGGCGACCCATTGCGATTGCGGCAAGTGCTGACAAATCTGTTGAGCAACGCCATTAAATTTACCAAACAGGGGTTCATCTCGCTCTCCGTCACAATGATTGCCTCAGAAACCGTGAGCAACGGAAAAGCCCAATCGCGCCTTCAATTTTCCGTTGCGGATACCGGCATTGGCATTTCCGCTGAAGGGCTAGCCCGGCTATTCAAGCCTTTTGTCCAGGCCGATGCGTCAACCGCGCAACGATTTGGCGGCACCGGTCTGGGCCTTACCATTAGCAAGCGCCTGGTTGAATTGATGGGCGGCAAAATCTGGGCGGAAAGCGTTGCCGGCAAGGGTTCGACGTTTCATTTTACCATTGCGGCCACCACCGAGGTCGGTGCCGGCCGTTTCGCATTGGCCGGACCACAGGAAAAACTCGCCGGTCTGCGAGTGTTGATCGTAGATGACAATGCGGCCAGCCGCTCCAGCGTCGAAGCACGCATCAGGAAGTGGGGAATGAAAAGCCGCGCCGTTGAGAATTCAAAAAGCGCCCTGGATCTTTTCCAATCAGGCGAAGAATTCGACCTGGCGTTGCTGGACGCCCAGATGCCCGGGGCGGACGGCTTTACTCTCGCCGCCGAAATTCATCAGGTGCCTCGCGCCCAACTGCTGCCAATTATGCTCCTGGTACCGCTAGGGGTGCGGTTGGAGCCTCCACAGTCCGGCCGTATCCCGTATATCAATTACGCCACCAAACCACTCAAAATCGCTCAACTTTTCGAAGGCATCGGACGGGCCCTGACCAGTACCCGGATTGCCCCGGTTCCGGCTGAAAAGGCGCCGGAAGCTAAACCTGAAATTCGCAAGCCGGCCGCAAAATCTCTCCAGATTCTTTTATGTGATGATAACTCCATCAATCAAAAGGTTGCTGCGCGCATCGTGCAGCAGCTGGGTTATAAACCGGACGTTGTCGCAAATGGCAAGGAGGCCTTGGACGCCTTGGATAAGAAAAAGTACGATGTCATTTTCATGGACGTAATGATGCCAGAAATGGACGGATTACAAGCAACTCGCGAGATTCGCAAACGCCAGCAGGACGGCTTTTTGGAAAATTACAAATCACGCATCGTCATCATCGCGATGACGGCGCAAGCCATGCAGGGCGACCGCGAAAAATGCATCGCCGCCGGCATGGACGATTATCTGGCCAAGCCCATTCGTCCCGGCGACGTGGGCGGCATGATTGCCAAATGGATTATTCAGGAACCGGAGGAGCCTGCCGCCTGCGTCCCGGCCGGTGAGGCCGCATCTCTCATGGACGAGCCGCCGATTGAGATGGACCGTCTCTGTGAATTGGCAGAGGGAGACAAAGACACATTGCGCGAATTAGTGGACCTGTTTATCAATCAAACCACACGTCAACTCTCGCAACTGGAAGCCGCTGTGCGCGCCAATAAACCAGAAGAAATCCGCCATTTGGCGCACAGTTGCAAAGGCGCCAGCGCGACGATGGGAATGGCGCCCCTGGCCGCCATTTTTAACGAGCTTGAGAAAAAAGGACGGTCCGGCGTTATTGACGGCGCGACGCCGCTGCTCGCGTCCGCCGCGACAGAGTTCAAGCGCGTCCAAAATTTTCTGGCATCCATGCCGGTGATACCAGCCGTGGCGCCGGCTGCAATGAATTCATGAAAAAAATCCTGATCATAGAAGACGACGAAATCCTGGCGAACATTTACCGAAACAAACTCGCCGTGGAGCATTACCAGGTCGAGGTCTCCAACTCCGGCGAATCGGGACTGGCCCTTATGCGGAGCTTCAAGCCGAATATGATTCTATTGGACCTGATGCTTCCCCGAATGCCCGGTGTGGATGTCATCAGACACGTGCGATCGGAAGAAGATTTTGCCAAACTTCCAATCGTCGTCTTTTCCAACACCTACCTGACGAATTTGGTCCAGGAAGCATGGAAAGCCGGCGCCACCAAATGTCTTTCCAAGGCTCGATGCTCGCCCAAAGACGTTTTGGACATCGTTCGCCACACCGTAGGATCGGCTGAAGGCCTGGGCCGATCCGCTGCGGTCCCGGCACCTGATTCGAAACCTAACATTGGGATGGACGATGCCCAATTTCAATCCGAACTGAAGAAGACATTCGTCGAAAGTCTGCCGGCGACCCTGGTCACGCTCCGGGGATCACTCCAAGGTCTCTCTCGAGCGACCGATGACGTTGACCGATTGAAGCATCTTTATGATTTGCACCGACGCTGCCATGCCCTTTCGGGCAACGCCGGTATAGCCGGCCTCTATCTCATTGGCCAAATGGCCGCCGCGTTTGAGGCATTGCTGAAAGAGCTTTACGAGAAGCCAAAGAATATAAACCCATCAACACTCCGCACGGTCGCCGCCGGGGTCGATTTCCTGGGCTTTCTGTTTCATTCGGGGCTTGCGCCTAACAAACAGGAAATGCCCCCGGCAAATATTCTCGTGGTGGATGACGAAGCGATCTCGCGCCGCGCCATCATTTACGCGCTAGAAAAAACCCAGTTGCCATCGGTGGGCGTGGATAGCCCCACTCAAGCGTTTAAGTTACTCAGTGAAAGGGATTTTGATCTGGTCTTTCTGGATGTGGATATGCCCGAAATGAGCGGGTTCGAATTGTGCTCCAAACTTCGACAGATGCCGCATCACAAGAAAACCCCGGTCCTTTTTGTCACCGCGCTCACCGATTTCGAAAGTCGAACCAGTTCAACCATGGCGGGGGGCGACGATTTCATTGGGAAACCATTTTTATTCATCGAGCTTACAGTCAAGGCGCTCATGCACGTGCTTCGTGGCAAACTGCAGCCGAAAACGAATTAGAAAGACCAGCCGCGTCACGTAATGGTTTGGAATGCCGAAAGACACCGGACGGTTGAAGCCATGTTGCCCATGCGAGTTAACCCCGATCCGTTAATCCGGCGATTCGTTGATGCATTTTGGGTTCAGCCAAACATTTCCCTGGCCATCGTCCCTTCAGCTACTTTGGTCACGCCACCGGTCATTCGGATTGAAAAATCGTCTCCAATCTCGATCTGAATTTCCCCGCCGGGCATATGCACGCGAATGTTCCGGTCAGCGAGGCCCAGTTTGTGGGCGACCGCCGCCGCCGCGCTGCTGCTGGTCCCGCTGGCCAGCGTGTATCCCGCTCCGCGTTCCCATATCTCAATCTGGATATTGGCGCGATCCAGAACTTTCATCAGTTGAACGTTCGTGCGATTTGGAAAGCGAGCGTGAGTTTCCAAAAGCGGACCGATCTGCCTTGCCAGATCGGGGCTAATCCTGGGCAGCGGCAGGACGCAGTGCGGATTGCCAACCGTCGCCGCGCAAAAATTAAACCGTTCACCCCGCAAATGAATTGGCTCATTAATCACCTCCCGCCGCGGCCCGGCCACTGGGATTTCATTGCTCCAAAAACTGACTTTGCCCATTTCCACCCGCACAATCTTCCCCCGCTGCATAACGATAGCGCGGGCGACGCCGCCCGCTGTCTCTACGGAAAATTCCTCATTTTTCACAAGTTTTTTGTCCCATAAATAGCGGGAAAAAATTCGCAAGCCATTCCCGCTCTTCTCCGCTTCGCTGCCATCCGGATTGAAGATACGCAAGCCAAACTGCGCGTCTTTCGAAGGCAACGGACCGGTCAGTAAGCCGTCCGATCCCACCCCGTAATTCCGGTGGCAAATGATTTTGATCTGCTCTGGCGTCAGCTGTGACGGCAGGTTTTTGGGGTCCATTACAAGATAATCATTTCCCAAGGCATGATATTTCGTGAATGCTAAAGGCATTTGTAAAATCTTGGATTAAAACTTGAAAAAATGAAAATTTATTTTCGTCCCCCCGGGCATGCCGCGCCGCAGTTAGAAAAATCTTGGTTGAATCGCCATAAAATGCGATTCTCACCGCCCATTTGATTCGATGAAAGTCCCATTTAATTGGCTTAAAAAATACGTGGATTTCAACTGGTCTGTTTCAGAAACAGTCGAACGGCTGACCATGCTTGGGCTGGAAGTTGAAGGCGTTCACAAAATCGGCGGTGAGTTCGAGGGTATTGTAGTAGCGCAAATCCTCACACGCGAGCCTGTTCCGGGTTCGACAAAATTGTCTGTCTGCAAGGTCAACGATGGAATCAAAGAACGCACGATTATTTGCGGCGCGCAAAACCACAGGCCTGGAAACAAAGTTCCCCTGATTCTTCCGGAGTTCTCCCTGCCGATGAAGCCGGGCGATAAGGAGCCGTTCGTCATCAAAGAGCGAAAAGTTTTCGGGATTACGAGCCAGGGAATGATGTGCTCGCCCCAGGAACTGGGCCTGGCCGACCAGGTTGATGGCCTGCTGATCCTTCCCGACGACGCCAAGGTCGGGCAGCCGTTTGCCGAATATCTGGGCCGCATTGACAGCGACGTGATCTTTGACCTGGAAATCACACCCAACCGCCCGGACTTGAATAGCGTCATCGGCATCGCCCGAGAAATCGCGGCAGTTGAGGGGGCGTCATTGAAGATGCCCGAAGTCAATGTTCAGGAGTCAAAAATGCCGGTTGCTGACTTGGTTTCGATCAAAATTGAAGACGACGCCCTGTGCCCCCGTTACACCGCCCGCGTCATCCAGGGCGTGAAAGTTGGGCCAAGCCCGGATTGGCTGCGCCAGGCCGTGGAAAAGTCAGGCATTCGCAGTATTAACAACGTGGTGGATGTGACCAATTACGTGCTTCTGGAAACCGGTCAACCTCTCCACGCGTTCGATTATCATCTTATTGCCCGCGGCGCCGAGGGCAAACCGCAGATAGTCGTGCGCCGGGCGCACGAAAACGAAAAATTTTCGACGTTGGATGGCATCCAGCGGACCCTCAATTCTGATATGCTCCTCATTGCAGATAAAGAAAAGGGCATCGCGCTCGCGGGCATCATGGGTGGCGCGAATACGGAAATTAACGGCAGCACGAAGGATGTCTTGATCGAAAGCGCCTGCTTTTCGCCCACCACTATTCGTCGAACTGGCAAAGCGCTTGGTTTGCGCAGCGAATCGAGCTATCGTTTCGAGCGCGGCGCGGACGTCGGCATCTGCGATTGGGCGAGTCGGCGGGCGGCGCAATTAATCGTGGAAATTGCTGGAGGCGACCTGGCCTCGGGGGTTGTGGATATTTGGGCCGCGCCCGCCACCGTAAAGGAAATCGAATTGCACTTTCAAAAAACAACGGCCATTCTTGGCGTCACCATTTCCCATCTCGAACAGATATCGTATCTCACGAATCTCGGGCTGACATTGACCGCTCAAAATCCCGGCATTTGCACGTTTAGCATTCCCACCTTTCGCCTGGATCTAAAGCGCGATGTGGATTTGATTGAAGAAATTGGCCGGCTCTATGGTGTCGAAAAAATTCCAGCCACCCCTCCGCGAAATGCCATCGGTTCGAATGCCTTTGACGCGATCTATGACCAAATTGCCGAGGCGCGCCGGATTCTCGCTGCCTTGGGATTGAACGAAGCGCAAGGTCAAACCCTCATCCCCGCCGAAGAATGTGGCGTCAAACAACCGGTATTCGATCGCGAGCGAAAGCTTATGGGCGAAAAACCCGTTCCCCTTGCCAATCCACTCAGTTCAGACATGGATGTCCTGCGTCCCGGCCTGTTGCCGGGTCTGATTCATTCGTTGCAGCACAACATCAATCGAAAAAACTATGACGTCGGCCTGTTCGAAATTGGCCGCGTTTTCGTTTCATACGAAAACGTGTTCAGCGAGGAAACCCACATTGCCATCGCCATAACTGGCCAGCGAGCGTTGAATTTTTGGACGGGTGGCGAGCGCGATGCAAAATTGGACATTTACGATCTAAAAGGAATCGTAGAGGAATTTCTAGAGCAATTCAGTATCCGAGGCACGACATTCACGAAACGGAGCGAAAGCACGCCGTTGTTTCTTGAATCGGCAACAATCTCGCTTGGCGGACGCTTGCCGCTGGGCGAACTGGGACAATTACCGCCCGGCCTGGCAAAGAAACATGATCTGCGGGACCCTGTATTCCTTGCTGAACTAAATCTCAATCAATTAATCGCCCGGCGCAATCAGGTCAAATTCTTCAAACCCCTGCCCCCATTCCCGGCCATTCGCCGCGATGCGGCGATCCTCCTGGCCGAAGCAACGACGCATGATGCCGTTCTGCAAACAATCAAGCAAACCAAAGTCGCAAATTTGGAAAGCGTCGAATTATTCGATGTCTTCCGTGGTAAAAACGTCCCCGAAGGCCACAAAAGCCTGGCCTACGCCTTCACCTATCGGTCCCGCGAAAAAACACTTACGGATACCGAAGTCAATACTTCTCACACAAAGGTCCTGGAAGGCTTGAAAACACACTTACATGCAACCGTTCGCGAATAGATCCCGATAACCATGGCAAGGCCTTGGTGCTGCCAGGCTGGCCGGGGAACACGGCATTCAACTTTTGCTCGATACCCAGGAGCCGCACCGGCTCAATTCGTCGCTCCTGGGACAAACCACGGAGCTTGTTTGCTTCCGGCTCCAGGAGCCAAAGGCGTGGGATTGCATCCGCGATCTGGGGATGGACGTGGACCGGGTCAAAAACCTTCCCCTGGGAGAGTTCACTTCACTTAACAGGCTGTCATGCGGGACGATCACCGGCCGGCTGTTCTAAAGCCTTAGAACTTCTCGGATTTTGCTCTTGAGTTGCTGTTGTCGTTCCCAACTGACGGAGCCAAGCGATGAATGGAGTTTGCCCTTATCGAGGAAATAAAACAGATCGCATTGGCAGGCCGTCATCGCTTCAAAGCCGTCCGCCCTATCGAGCACTACGTCGGTCTTCAGAGGGGAGCCCCTCAGTGAGAAACAGGCAAGGCCATTGGCCTGGGCATGCTTCGGGCTGTCCAGTCGTTCCTGGCCGCTGATGATCACGAACCAATGGTCCCTTTCAAAGCCCGGAGGGCGCCCCTTCCAGACTTCCCATTGATGGACCTTCATCGCTCAAGTCTCTGTTCGGAATTGGACATCGCCGTCTCCAGTTCATGCCGTTCCTTAGGCATCGGATATACGTCAGCGAAATAGCCGTCCGGCCGTTCCGCCTGATGCCTGTTAGCCACTATCGGCAATCCTGCCCTTATTGCCATGCGTAAAACCGTGGCGGGCTTCTCCCTGATCAGCTCGACGGTGCGCTCTACTTCAGCCTGGGTTTCAGAATCAAGGTCAATGCTTGTTTTCACGGAACCAATTTGCACCCTTTTATAATTGGATTCAAGTCCTTCTGGGACAAAATCAAGGGACATTTCTGGAATAGAGTTTTTGATATTCCATCCCGGAATGTTCCCTGGGACAGTTCAACGGGACAAGTCCGGGACAGATGCATGGGACAGCGAATATCTGCCGACAAACGGCGGCGGCAGCGGGGACCACAAAAAAGCATTCCGGATTTTGCCCAACGAGCCGGACTTTGGACCGGAAAATGAAGCAGCGGTCCTTCAGACCGACTCCACAGAATCAGGAGCGGCTGGAATTCGCGGATCGCATTGGACTCAATGTTTCCGAGCTAATTAATGAGGTTCTAGAAAGGCATTTCAGGACTCACATGGAAGCAAAAGCTCGGACGATCCGCGAAGCCCTGAGCGTTCCGATTCCGTGACGATAGGGCAGCGGTGGACTGATTCGCGTTGGGATGGCGCTCCCGCCCGGAATTGAACCGGGATACGCGGATTAGAAAATCGAAGAACTTTTTCGGATACTCCCGAATGGACTCGATTCCGACTCTTCAGCGTGCCCTGACGCGCTGGCTCATTCTTCATCGGTCAGGAAAGGCAGAGGCTACGCGGCATTGCTATTGGGAAAACGTCAAACAGATCCGTCGCGCCTGGCGTTTGATCCTGGGTCAGCCGGTGGACAAGATCGGCCCGGATGATGTCGCCCGGTTCGTGCTGGCGTGCGATCACTATTGCGCCCAGCGTTGGAACGTGATGGTCAGCATTCTTCGCGAGATCGTCCCGGCCGCCTCCAATTTAAAGCGCCGGCCCATTCTGATGAAGCGGCCCCCGCCACCAACGCAGCAGGAATTCGCCAGGCTCGTGGACGAAATGGAAAAGCTGGCGCAATCTAACGCGCGTGAAGTGATTGAGTTCCTCGCATACAC
>JBOHXA010000158.1:0-1771 GCA_050737335.1 Limisphaerales bacterium
GGTGCAGCCGGAAGAGCTTCTCCGAGCCGGCGGTGAACACATTGAAATTCATGGGATCGCCCCAGGCAAAAAAGTTCCGAACCAGATAAAAATAGGAGACCGCCAACGAGACGGCCACGAATAACTCAAATAACAGAGGCCGCCATCGGATTTGTTTTGTTTCTGTCAGGCTCATTACCGCTGGAAAACAGATATTTAAAAATGAGGCGGGTTTTGTTGCCGCAACAGGGTGAATGTTAGCCGGCTACCGCGCGAAAAGCGAGAGTTTCATTGCGGCGATTCCGGAGAGTTCATTCTGGCGGAAAGTTACGGGACAAATTATTTGAAGGCTCTGCAACTTTGATCGGTGCCTTGAGGTTTGAAAATCCGCTTTTATCCAAAGTCGGCAAAACTTCTGCCTGACATGGCGCCAAGCGGGCATCAGATCGTGGATTCTGCCGCCGCGAATACCAAGTTTGACCGCCTCCCTGTCAGCTTCCACCGTGTCGAAGGGGAATGTCCGCCGCTTCGATGAGCGTAAGCACGATGCGATTCTTCTCCGTCTCAATGGAGAATTTCTGCCGCGACTTGACACGGCATTCAACCTTCGCTCGTTACATCCGTGAGCTTGGAGCGGACGTGGAAAAGGTGAAGCCGCTTCCTGTGGGGAAATTCATCGCGTTGAACCGACTGTCCCGCGCGACGCTGGAAGGAAAAATGTTTTAGCGCGAGAGAGTTTCGCTCCAATTGTGCGCTGCAACGATTTTGCGGACCAAAGCCGATTGGCGAGCCTCCGAAACATTTCCCTTTCGGTTCCTCAATTCATGCCGCGGCACGGCGTAAATGAGGTCGCATTTGCAAAGGGTCGGCCAATCGAGGCCATCCGCCTCGTCTAGGACAAACTCGGTGACATCGGCCGGCCTGCCAGCGCGCCGAGTTGAGCACATGATCACTTCGACCGGGTCCCGACGGTCAGCGCGGACGGGATTAGAAACGACCATGCAAGGATGCGGTTCGTTTCCAACCTGGCGGATGAGCGTAGAAAATGTCGAAAGGTTTCAAAATTTTGGCTCTGGAAGCTTCTTGAAGGCATGTTTGGCCAGGGCCAGTGATTTCTTGTCCCATTCCGGGTCTTCCGGAAAATCCTTAATGTCCGGATCGAGAACAACGAAGAGCTTTTGCGCAAGGCGTTGCCGTCGAACGATGATCGTGTCCTCGTCGAGCTGTTGCAGGGTGACTGCCGAGCCGGCCGGGACAGTCTCCGGCAGGACCACGCGGCGGTGGTCGTCAACTTGCCTGGCTTTAAGGTCCGCGCTCATTGGGGGAATATCCCCCGGCATCGGGGACAAAATCAAGGGACATTTATAAAATAGGTTTTTTATCCAAAATGTCCCGGTGGCCTTTTCGGGACAGATCAGCGGGACAATTCCGGGACACTTCACGGGACAGGTCAGCGGGACAATCCATCCGGCAAGGCGGTTTTTGTGCTCAAATGGTCCCCTGGGACGAGACAATTACCGGGACAAGGGCTGTGCCAGTTGTCCCGCCGCTTCCGCCCGGAATTGAACCGGGATACCGGCTTCGAGCAGGACGCTCGAAGGAAAAATGTTTTAGTAGGGAATCCTGCGTATTCCTTCGACGCGGTCGAAGGCCGTGTCCAGGCTGATGAGCGGCTCTCGGTAAAAACGGCAGAAGCCTGCAATCCAGTTGTCATTTTCCCCCAATCGCTTACCGGTGGCAATTTGCTGCCGGTCAACGTCCGCGGCTTCGTCCACGACGCCCTGATGGAGGC
>JBOHXA010000159.1:0-3178 GCA_050737335.1 Limisphaerales bacterium
GTCAAAGGCCGTGCCGGTCAAACGTCCGGACGCGTAGGTCACATTACCCACGGCAACACCATTGTTTGTTCCCACCGAATCAATCGTGTTGGTATCCGCCTGCCACCAACTCACCAGATCGGTTCCAGCGTAGGTGCTCAGGACCTGCTGGCTGCTCAAGGCTTGATCCCAAATCGCAACGTCATCAATTCCACCCGCCATCGGGAATCCCAGCGTGGGATCATTTGCAATGATCAATGCGCCGTTATTAAGAATGTTTGTAGTGTCATAGTCAATCGGTCCGGTCGCCGGCGTTCCTGAACCCACTTCAAATCCATCCACGTAAAGATGCACCGCCGAGCCATCGTAGGTCCCGGTGATCTGATGCCATGCTCCGTCCCAAACCTGCCCCGGATTGGCGCTGGGTGAAAGCGTCAAAGCGCCATTGCCAGGTGAGCCGATGGCAACATAGAATGTCACGCCTCCGTTTCCTCCAGTGTAAAATGCATAAGAGCCGTAGGTGGGCACCCGGGACTTTGAAAGAATGTATTTATAAGTCCCTGGTGAAGTTGATTTGACCCATGCCTGGACGGTAAGGTTAAGCGGAGTGAGCGTGGGAGCATTCGAAACCAAAATCGCTCCACCGGCGCTGAGGAAGGCCAAGCCTTCTTTTCCCTGGAAATAACTGATGGATTTTGAATTGACGGCGCCATTGTTCGCGCCCCACGAATCCAGCACGTTGCCATTGGCCCGCCACCAACTCGCTAATCCCATCGTGTCATAAGGACTGTTTGCGTTGGTATAGGTGTCAGCCACGTCCGAGGCGGCAAGCGCCCGGTCAAACACCTTGATCTCCGTCATGCTGCCACCCCAGGAATCAGACCCTCCAGCGTTAAAGGCGCCCAACACCAGCGACCCCGGCGGCGTGTAGCTGATCGCGTTCGTGGGAGGGGCCGTCGTCGTCGCCGTCCCCGAACCCATCTCAACCCCATCCACGTACAAGTGGACGGCGACACCGTCGTAAACGCCGGTCACTTGATGCCAGTTGCCGTCCCAAATTGTCGCCGGAGCCACGCCCGGCGAAATGATCAACCCGTAATACCCCGTGTCATCCGGAACATTTACCCAAAAATACAACCCGCCGTCTCCCCCAGTGTAAAACGCATACGAAGCCCCGGCGGGCGCGCCACTTTTTGTCAGGACATATTGATAAGGGTTCACGCCGCTCGCGGACTTAACCCACATTTGAACGGTTAAATTTGTGCCAGGATCCAGATTTGCCGCGTCGGGAATGACTACCGTCCCGCCCGCAAACGCAAACGCCTGATCATTTGTGGAAATGCCCGGTCCGTAGGTCAGGCTGCTGATGACCACCCCATTGTCTCCCCCAACTGAATCCAAAGCGTTGCCGTTTGCCTGCCAATAATTAGCGGGAGGAGGAGCGGACTGACAAAACGCCGCCTGCGTGAACAAACAGGAGGCGACGACGCCAAGAACGAAGGTTGATAGAACTTTTATGGTTTTTATGGTTTTCATGGTTTTCAAGGTTGTTGACACGGAGCAGCTAGGCTTGTTGACAAAATACAAGTTTCCCCAACGGAGTGTCAACAATTTTTTTACTTTTTTTTGGAAGTCGATCAATCCCACGAATCCTGCTGGTCGCGCTTGGTTGGCCATCTTTCATCTACTCCATTTCCATAGGCCTTGCTTTTGATATCGTCTCATGCGAACGTCCGCGGTAATGGCGTGCGCAAACATTCCTTCGGCGCTGCATTGTCTTTCAGTCACTTCGGCAATCTCACGGCTGGCGGCGGGAGTCATCCGCTGGTACGTGCAGGTCTTCAGAAATTTTCCAACCCAGACGCCCCCGGTGTAACGGGCGGCACGGCTGGTCGGGAGGATGTGATTGGTGCCAATCGTTTTATCGCCATAGGCCACCGTCGTTTCTTCACCCATGAAAAGTGAACCGAAGTTCTTCAAGGATTTGAAGAAATAGTCCATGTCCCGGACGTGAAGTTCGAGGTGTTCCGGCGCGTAATCATCGCTTAATGCGACCGCCTCTTCGGCGGATTTCGCCACACAGACCAGGCCATTGTCCGCCCAGGACGCCGACGCGATCGCTCGGGTTGGCAAGTCCCGCAACTGCGTTTCCACCTCCGTTATCGCTTTGCCGGCAAACTGTTCGCTCAGGCAAATGAGGCAGATGCCGCTATTTGGATCGTGTTCGGCCTGTCCCAGGAGATCGCACGCCACCAGCGCCGGATCAGCCGAATCGTCCGCGATGACAAGAATTTCCGTGGGGCCGGCCAGCAAATCTATCCCGCAACGCCCGAACAATTGCCGCTTGGCCTCAGCCACGTATTTGTTGCCGGCGCCGCAGAGGATGTCCACGGGCTTGACGTCGGACAGTCCGAACGCCATCAAGGCAAGGGCGGGAACGCCCCCCAAAACAAACAGCCGATCCGATCCGGCTTTCTTCATCGCGTTGATCGTCGCGGGAAAAATCCGGTCGGCCGTTGTCGCCGGGGGCGTGCAGGAAACCACCGATGGAACGCCCGCGACCTTCGCGGGAATGATGCTCATTTGCGCCGACCCAAACATCGGATAACGTCCTCCCGGAATGTAACTTCCGACGGAACCAACGGGAATATGCTTATGGCCAAGCGTTACGCCTGGCCGTATTTCCACTTCCAGCGGCAACAATGTTTCCAACTGTTTCTCCGCAAACTTCCGAACATTTTGCTGACAAAAATCCGTGTCCAGCGCCACCTGCTTCGGCAGCGACGAAAGGATGCGCTCAATCTGGTCAGCGCCCAACTCAAATGAGTCTGGATTCCAGTCATCGAATCGGGCGCTGTATTTTTTGACGGCGGACATTCCGTTCTTTTCGAGATCCAGCAGCATTTCAGACACAACCTTGGCCGTGTCAGGATCGTTCTCGAACAACCGATGTCCCCCATTTTTGATAATCTTCATTTTGCCTTGAAAAGTCTTCCGCTTAATGGACGGAGTCTCCGCGTGTTTTCACTGTTCATGGCTCGCCCACCGTCAAAGCACCCGATATTGATCAAATACGTCCCGAAGGCTGCGCCCTTTTTCCAGCTCGCGCCTCGACATGTTTTCCTTCCCAATTTTTTGTTCCGCTAAACGTAGCGCTTTTTCTTCGATGCCGCGTGGAATCACCACCGCGCCGTCAAAA
>JBOHXA010000160.1:0-3218 GCA_050737335.1 Limisphaerales bacterium
GATTTGCGCCGACCGCGGAGAATTGCAAACGGCGGTCAAACATTCAACCGGGCTTGGGTCAATGCTATTGCAAAAATTCATTTCCGGTGTTGGAGAAGGCCTTTTTGGACTCGCGACCCAAAATGGAGTTACTGCCTGGAGTGGACATCGCCGCCTGCGGATGATGAATCCGCATGGCTCCGGTGCCAGCGCTTGCGCTGCCAGGGAATTGGAGCCTGAACTGAAGGCCGTCGCCGAACGGTTCGTTGCCGAAAGCAAATGGCGGGGCCTGTTCATGATTGAATTGCTGCGTGACGAATCCGGAAAGGCCTGGTTTATGGAGTTGAACGGGCGCCCCTGGGGAAGCATGGCCCTGGCGCGCCGGGCTGGCTTTGAATATCCCGCATGGTCGGTGCAATTGGCGATACGGCCGGATGCATCCATCAGCGTTCCACCTGTGCGGAACGGCTCGCTTGTGTGCCGGCACCTGGGCCGGGAGCTTGTCCACTTGCTGTTTGTCCTGCGTGGATCGAAATCCCGCGCTCTAAAAAACTGGCCGTCCTTTTGGAGCACTTGCTCCACCGTCTTGCGCATCCGGAAAGATGAACGATGGTATAACTGGCGCGCCGATGACCGCCGCGTGTTCTTCAGCGACACGCTTTGCACCCTCAGGGGCCAGTTCCGCAAGGCCAAGGCAAAAAGCTGATGCGCATCCGGGTTGCTTGCCATGTCCACTCAGACTGGTCTTACGATGGAAAATGGCCCCTTTCAAGAATTGCGGCGGCATTCTCCAAACGCGGTTATCAGGCTGTGCTTTTGACCGAGCACGACCGTGGATTTGATGAATCGCGCCGTCTGGAACATCGGGAGGCGTGCCGAAAGGCCAGTACCGATAAAATCCTTTTGGTGCCGGGAATCGAATACAGTGACGGGGCAAACTGTGTGCATATCCTGGCTTGGGGAAATGTTCCATTCATTGGGGTTGATGCCGAAACCGAAACGGTTTTGGCCGCGGTCGCGGCCTCACGCGGCGTGGCCGTGCTGGCCCATCCGAGCCGCAAGCAAGCCTGGAAACAGTTCAAGCCAAACTGGGCGGCCAATCTTGCAGGCATTGAATCCTGGAACCGCAAAACTGACGGCTGGGCGCCCAGTCGGGAGGCGCAATTGCTTTTGAATGCGACAAAGATACAGCCATTTGTCGGAATGGATTTCCATGACCGCCGTCAGCTCTTCCCGCTGGCAATGGTTCTGCACGGAAATTCAGAAGTCTCCGAAGCCGCAATCCTGGAATCAATTTACGCGAAACGTTGTTCCTTCAAGGCCTTCGGCGCGCCAGTTGATTTCCTCGTCCGAGGCGCCCGGGGGACAATGCTTCGGTTGGCTGAAATCTTTCGGCGCAGGTCGGCTCGGATCTTTCACAGGCTCTGCGGCTGAACCTGTTCTCGCTTAACGATAGCTCTGGCCGAACTGGGCGTTCAAACGCCCGACCGAGCAGCAGAATCTCCTTTTCGCAGATCCCAGACCGTTTAGAATGGGACACTAAAAATGTTTCCTGATAGTCAAGATGTTCGCGAAACCGCCCGGGCTTCTGGTCCGGACGTCCCTGTGTGCCGCAGCCGCCAATTCGAGGTCAAAGTGGTGCGCACATTGGAGGAAATGGCGCCTTTGCGTGACGCATGGGCTTCCTTCCTGTGGCTTCCAACGAGCGATATTGACCTTATTTTCTCAACACTCAGGGTCCGGCCGGAGATTATCCGCCCGCACATCATTGTTGTTTACTCAAATCTCAAACCAGTGGCGCTATTGGCCGCCCGCCTTGAGAATGGAACTCTGGACCTCAGAATTGGCTATGCGGCCATCGCATGGACCAGGGTCCGGAGGATTGCTGTCTTCTACGGCGGCCTGATGGGTAATACGACCCCTGAGATTACTGAAATAATTGTCCGGCAACTCATGCGGTCACTGTGCGAAGAGAAAGCCGCTCTACTTTGGTGGCCGGGGGTCGGACGAGGAACCGATTTGCACAGACTCCTGGATCGAAATTCCCCGCCATTCCTGCGGGACCGCTTCGCAAGGTTCGTTCCGCATTGGACGATGACCATGCCGGAGTCCATGGAGGAGCTTTTGCAAAAGCGCATGAACAAAAAGCAACGGTATAATGCAAAGCGCGCCATGCAAATGGTAGAAAAGGATTTCCCGGGCCAGGTGCGCTATGCCAGCTTTTCAACTCCTGACGATGTTGAGGAGTTTTTTCGAAATTCCTTCAGAATTGCAAGAACGACCTATCAATGGGGGCTGGGAGCCGGTTTTCGCGGGAGTCTGGAGAACAAAGAACGTCTTGTGCTGGAGGCCACACAGGGCCGGCTTAGAGGTTACCTCATGTTTGTGAAGGGTGAACCGGTGGCCTTCTGGATCTGCACGCTGTTTAACGGGACCGCGTTCCTGAATTACACCGGCTACAACCCGGATTTTCGTAATTACGAAGTGGGAACCGCATTATTCCTGCGCATGATTGGCGAACTTTGCCAGGAATATGTCAGGCAGCTCGACTTCGGCCAGGGTTCAGCATTCTACAAAGAGCAATACGGCGATTCTGTCCTCGAAGAAGCCAAATTTTGCATCTTTGCGCCGACGATACGCGGCCTTGTCCTTGGTGGGCTTCAATCGGCCATGCAAGGTCCGGTTGAATTTTCCCGTGCATTGTTGAAAAGAATTGGATGGGAGCAGAAACTTAAAATGGTATGGCGAAGGTCCGCCACCCCGGCGGAGGCGCAGGGGGAATGATCCGATTGAGACAGGATCATCGGTTGATCATGGTAAGTCCGCGGATATTGATTAGGTTGCACGGTTACACCTAAAAAGCAAAATGAACGCCATTGGCGCATCAATTCTTTTGGTTCTTGTTATTGTGGTCCTGCTCGCCCCCCGGCGATGGGCGCTGATGGGAATGATTGCCGGTGTCCTGTTCCTGACTGAAGAACAAGCGATTAATATTGCCGGGTTCAATATGTTCGCCATCAGGTTTCTGGAGGTCGCAGGATTTCTGCGGGTCATGATTCGACGGGAATTTTCTTTTCAGCAGCTAAACAAAATAGATTACGCAATCCTCTTGCTTTACGGTTATACGACAGCGGTCTATTTGTTGCGGGCTTCAGAAGGAGCGGCCTATCAGGTTGGCCTGGCGGTGGATGCTTTTGCCTCCTACTTTACTTTTCGGGGACTTTTCCGCGAAATGGAAG
>JBOHXA010000161.1:0-4311 GCA_050737335.1 Limisphaerales bacterium
CAGTGGAATGCGCCGCGTCAATCCCGGCTTGTTGCAATTGGCGCTGTAACGCATTCTACGGCGGAGGTTCCGCCCGTCGCGCAATGATGGGATTCGTCACGGCGCAGCGCGATTGTCTGCCTTATGCCGTTGCGGTTAACTCTGCCGCGGCGGCCGTCTCATCGGTCTTGTGGAATTTCACGCTCACGATTTTGCTCACGCCGTGTTCTTCCATGGTCACGCCATAGAGCACGTCGGCCATGGAAATGGTTCGTTTATTGTGGGTAATGATGACGAACTGCGAATGGGCGATGAAGCGCTGCAACAGTTTCACAAACCGGTTAATGTTCGCTTCGTCGAGCGCCGCGTCCAGTTCGTCGAGCAGGCAGAATGGACTGGGCTTGACCTGATAAATTGAAAACAACAGGGACACGGCGACCATCGTCTGCTCGCCGCCCGAGAGCAATGAAATGCTCTGCAACTGTTTGCCGGGCGGACGCGCGACGATCTCAATGCCGCTTTCCAAAACGTCGTTTTCGTCCACCAGCACCAGGTCCGCCTTGCCGCCTCCGAAGACTTCCACGAACATGGCCCGAAAATTCTCGCGGATTTTTTCGAACGTCTCCAGAAACATTTGCCGCGTCTGCGTATTGATGCGCGAGATGACTTCCAGCAGTTGCGCCTTGGCGGAGACCAAATCGTCATGCTGTTTGGTCAAAAACTGGTGACGCTGTTCGGTTTCCTCGTATTCTTCGATGGCCACGAGATTCACCGGGCCGATTTCGTCGAGCCGTTGTTGCAACGCCTCGATTTGCCGGCCCACCACGTTCCAATCCGTCGCCGCGCCGCTGGCGGCCATTTCCTCGGGCGTCAGCGTTTGCACTTTCGGCTGCCCTTCATCCGCAAACGTAATCGTGATGCACTCGCTCCGGACCTCGTCGAGCGAAACGTGATACTTTTGCTGGATTTTTTCGCGCAGGTTCTGGACGGACATGTTTTTCTGCGCCAGCTCGATCTCGATGGTACCGCGCTGGTTTTGCAGTTCCGCCAGGCACCCGCGTTGCAAGCGCAAATCGTCATCACGCGATAAAATGTCCGATTCCTGGCCATTCTTGCGCCCCGACAATTCGGCCGCCAGCGTGTTGACCTGGTCGCGCTCATGGCCGAGCCGTTCGATTTGCCCGCGGGAATCCTGAATTTCAGATTCCGCCTGTTCCTTGCGCGTGACGACGGACGAAATTTCTCCGCGCCGCTGCTCGACAATTTGCGTCAGTTCCCTGATGCGCTGGGCCAGCGTCTCCTGCTGCCCGCGGAATGAAGCCACAAGCTGCTCTTCCGCCGCCAGGGCCACTTTGCTTTCTGTGAGCGCCGTAGTGGCCGTGTCCCGCTCCTGGCGCGTGTTCTCCAGGGTGACCGTGTGCGTGGCGACAGCGTCCTGGGCCGCTTTTTCACGCGCCTCCAGTTCCCGCAATTGCGCAGCCAGGGCGTTCCGTTTTTCGATGCCTTCGCGTTCCTGGGCGGCAAGGCTTTGCACCTCAAAAATGACGGTCTCAATTTTTTGGTTCAACAGGCGCGCGGAGTTTTGCAGGGCGTTGAACTCGCCTTCGCGAGTGGCAATGGCCACTTCCTGTTCGCGCAATTCGGTTTGCGCCTGTTGCAGGCCGGCCTGGAGTTCCGTCTGCTCGGCCAGCAATGCCCCGCGCCTGCGGCTGGCCTCGGCCACGCGGGCCTGTAGTTCCGTCAATTGGTTCTGCAATTCCGTAATCTGATTTTTGCGCCCGAGAATCGAAGCCGGGGCGTTGGGGTTGCCGTTGCCGTTCATATATCCACCGGTGTAAATACCGTGATGGCTCAACAAATCGCCAGTCAGCGTCACAAAATCGCAGCCGGCGTGGCCATTTTGGATTTGCGCCGTGGCCGTGGCCAAATCCGACGCGATATAGGTGCGGCCCAGCAGGGATTTCAAAAGTTTTTCCACTGAAGCATCCGACTGCACGACGTTCAACGCGGGAACAATTTCTCCCGGCGTCAGATTCCTTCCCTCACTGTCGTCTCCGGGGGCAAGATCGCCCGCAAACATCAATTGTTTGTCGTCTGTTTGTTGTTGGATGGCCAGGGCCGCAACGCTGGCGCGACCGGCCTTGTTGGCGCTCAAGTCCGCCAGAATGGCCTGGGCCGATTCCGGTTGCTCCGTCAAAACCAATTGCAGGTGATGACCCAGCGCGTTTTCCACAGCCACCACAAATTTCTCAGGCACGCGAATCCGGTCGGCGAGGGACCCGATGACCGAGCGGGATTGTTGCAATGCGGCCACCGCTCCGGCGTCAAAACCCTCCCGCGAATGCTCAAGCTGCTCGATCACAGTCAGGCGCGAACGCTTTTCGGCCTGCTGCTGCAAAAGCTGGTCCTGCTCGTTCGATGATGCCTGCAATTCATTCTGCAATTCGCGCAAGCGGTTTTGACGTTGTTCCACGGTGCCGCGCCGCGCCTGCGCGCTCAGTTTTTCGGCTTCCACGCTCACGGTCCACTCATGCAGACGCGACTCCAGCCGCCCCCGCTCCTCTTCAAGTTGGACCTTCTCTGCCGATAATTTTTCGAGCCGGATACTATTGCCCTGTTTTTGCAAATCCAGCGCCGTGATTTCATTGCGCACGCGCGTCAAATCCTGCGCCGCGGCAAACGCGGCGGCTTGCGCCGCGCGCAATTCCTCCTGCAATTGCTTCAGTTCGTTTTCGATCCGGGCCAGAGCCGCCTGCTTTTTCTCCAGCGCGGACTGATGCTCCGTCCGGGCCGTTAGTGACCGCGCCAGGTTCTGTTCCACATTTGATTGTTCACTCTTCGCCATGGCGCACCGTTCCTCCGCCTGCGCGATGTCCGCGAGGGCCTTGGAATTTTGCGACTGAAGCTCGCGCAAACGCTCTTCGTTAAAATGAATGCGGCTTTCATGCCGTTCCATGCCGCTTTTCAATTCCATGCCGCGCTGTTGCCGGGCCGAGACCTCGTGCTCAAGTTCCATTAATCGTTCCCGCAATTGCTTGATTTCGTCTTCGCCGCGCAGGATATTGGCCGAGCTGGCTTCAATCTCATCCCGCAACCGCGCCGCCGCGTCGTTTCTCTGGGAAATTTCCGATTGCAACACGTCAAACTGGTGCCGCGCCAATTGCGTTTCCAGGTGCTGCAGTTCCATCGAAATCTGTTTGTAGCGCCGCGCCTTGCCCGCCTGCCGTTGCAGCGAGCCGATTTGGCGTTTGACTTCGCGGATCAGGTCCGCCACGCGCACCAGATTTTGCTCCGTGTATTCCAACTTGCGCAGCGATTCTTTCTTTTGCGATTTGAATTTGGTGATGCCCGCCGCTTCTTCAAAAATAACCCGGCGATCATCCGGCTTGCTCGAAAGAATCTGCGTGATGTGCCCTTGCGCCAGAATGCTGTAACTGGTCCGTCCCACGCCCGTGCCCATGAATAGCTGCTGAATGTCCTTGAGCCGGCACGGAACTTTGTTCAGAAAATATTCACTTGAACCGTCGCGGAATATTCGGCGCGTGAGCGTCACCTCGTCATAAGCCACCTCGACTCCCGCCGCGCGCAGATTTTCCTCGGCCACACCGCCCAGGGTGAGCGAGACCTCCGCCATGCCCATCGGTTTGCGGCCGTCGGTGCCGTTAAAGATGACGTCCGCCATTTCCCCGCCGCGCAATGCCTTGGCCGATTGCTCGCCCAGCACCCATCTGACCGCGTCCGAGACGTTGGATTTTCCGCAGCCATTGGGGCCGACGATGGCCGTGACGCCGGGTTGAAAGTTGAGCGCCGTTTTGTCCGCAAAGGATTTAAACCCAAATACCGTTAGATTTTTAAGATACATGTCGTTTCCGCGATTGCTTAGATGAAACAACCACAATAACCAGAACAAGTAAAGCAAAAACCACAACAAATTGCGGTTTCCACCGCCGAGGACACAACTAATGGTGAGGAGCGGAGGATTTGGGCTGTGCCGACGGCTGCTTACTCTTTATTACCAAATCGTGCCTTTAGTACGCTAAAGCGGGAAATATGTCAATCGAATTTGCGATTTTTTGCCCTACAACTTGCGATTGGCTTCGGCGATTGCGTCTCCAACCAATTTTTCCCGGACGATGATTATAGGCGATGTGCTCCCTCGGCTCGCTATGCCCGTCCAGTCCCAACTTCTTGCGAACTCGCTCGACCCCGGCCCACCAAGCACTGCTTCATGGAAATTTCCCTGTTTTTCGGGATGCGCCGCGTCACTTAATACGATCTCATCCGGAAGAATTGCTCCGCGTTCGTTGTGGGAACTGTGAACGGGGCCGTCTG
>JBOHXA010000162.1:0-1132 GCA_050737335.1 Limisphaerales bacterium
GCTCATGGCCGCCAAGCGAAAATACCATAAGCAGATAAAAATTATCGCGACCAGGGAAAAAGTTGATGCTGCGACCGAGTGCCGTTCCCCTGCGGGAGCCAGTTCATTGCACAGCCCGAATGATATCCAGCTCTCGGCGCATGGCACCTTGAGCCTCCATCCCGGCGGCTATCACATCATGTGGATGAAGCCACAGGCCAGTATGGTCGCTGGCAACAAGGTGCTCGTGACGCTGAAATTTGCTGGCGGGCAAACCGCCACCAGCGCGTCGCGCCCCGTCGCGACCTGTCGCGACATCTTTACAAAGCACGCGCGCATCAGTCCGCCGCCAAAAACGAACGGCAGAAACGGGGATAAGCGCAGCTCGTCGATTGGCATGCCCCGTATAATGACAACGTATGGAATATCAATCGCCGCGACCGATCGGCGACATCCTCAAAGCGAAAGAGCGCAACATCGAAATCGTCGGCGCCGATCTCGCGACGCGCCACGGCTTCACCCAAGTTCCCAATTTCATTCTCACCAACTCGAAAATTTCCGTCGGCGCCAAGCTCGCCTACGCGATGCTCCTCAAATACGCCTGGGACAATGACGCGTGCTTTCCCGGCCAGGTCACGCTCGCGCAGGATATGGGCGCCGCCGAACGCAGCGTCCGCACGTATCTCAAGGAGCTTGAAAAAGTAGAGTTGCTGGAGATCAAGCAGAGGGGCCTTGGAAAAACCAATCTCTACCGCCTCCATCTCACGATCAAAAGCCGAGAAGGTCGCCGTTCCTGACCGGCAAATTTTGCCGCTCAAGAGCGGCAACCATGGCCGGTCTAGAGCGGCAAAATTGGCCGTTCATTCTATATAAGAATACCCATTTGAGAATACTCATATAAATAATACCCAGTGGGGAAATGCATTTTTCAAATAGGAAAGGGGAATGATGATCGGTACAATAGGGGTACGCCTGATTTGTACCTTTCAGACAACATCCCTGACGAAAACTCCTGGCAACTTCTCACTATTCGCCCCCGCTTTGTCGGGCGCAGCCGCCCGACCCCGCGCCGCCACTTTGCCAATCGATTGCTATCAACAATTATGCATCTGGCAAAGCTGGCGGCCTGCGCTCCTCGCGTATGCTCCGGTGC
>JBOHXA010000163.1:0-3531 GCA_050737335.1 Limisphaerales bacterium
TTTTTTGATCCGACCGAGGGCCGCATTTGATCTGTGTTGCGCCGTCCATCAGCCGCGCGAAATCGTAGGTCACCCGCCTGGAGGCAATCGCGCCTTTGATGCCTTTTAGAATCAATTCCGCCGCTTCAGTCCAGCCCATGTATCGCAGCATCATCTCGCCCGATAGAACCACGCTGCCGGGGTTGACCATGTCCTTGTTCGCGTATTTGGGGGCGGTGCCGTGGGTTGCCTCGAAAATGGCGTGGCCGGAAATGTAGTTGATATTGCCGCCGGGTGCGATCCCGATGCCTCCCACCTGCGCGGCCAGCGCATCGCTCAGATAATCTCCGTTTAAGTTCAACGTGGCGATCACATCGAAATCCTCCGGACGCGTGAGCACCTGCTGCAACGTGATGTCCGCAATGCTGTCTTTGATAATAATGCCGGCGCCGGGCTTGCCGTCGGGAATCCTGCACCACGGTCCGCCGTCGAGTTCCTCGGCGCCAAAAAATTCCTTTGCCACCTTGTAACCCCAGTCACGAAACGCGCCCTCGGTGAACTTCATGATATTGCCCTTGTGAACCAGCGTGACGGATTTGCGCTTGAGTTTTATGGCGAAAGAAATCGCGCTGTGAATCAACCGCGCGCAGCCGCTGTAGCTCACCGGCTTGATGCCGATGCCCACCTGCACCCGGGTCGGAAAGTTCGCGGCGCCGAGCCGCTTCCAGAACTCTTCGGCCTTGGGCTGTGTGCCAAAACGGATTTTCTCAAATGCTTTTGGAAAGTCCTTCGCCAGAAAATCGAGCACCGTTTGCGCCTCGGTCGTCCCGCCCGCAAACTCGATGCCCGCGTAGATGTCCTCCGTATTCTCACGGAAAATCACCATATCCACCTTTTCGGGATGTTTCACAGGCGACGGAACGCCGGAGAAATACTGAACTGGACGCAGGCAGACATAGAGGTCCAGCATCTGGCGCAATGCGACGTTGAGCGAACGAATTCCCCCGCCGACAGGCGTTGTGAGCGGTCCCTTGATGCCGACAAGGTATTCCCTGAACGCTTCCACCGTGTCATCCGGCAACCAATTATTAAACCGTTTGAACGCTTCCTCGCCGGCAAAAACCTCAAACCACGAAATCTTCCGCCTGCCGCCATACGCCTTTTGGACCGCCGCCTCGAACACCCGCGCGCTCGCCGACCAGATGTCCGGTCCGGTGCCGTCGCCCCGGATAAACGGAAGTATTGGATTATCCGGCACATTGAGTTTGCCGCCCGCGATTGAAATTTTCCCGCCTAATGGCGGCGTGACGTCTTTATAAGCCATGTTGATTAAAAGTGAACGGAGAAGGAAACTGCCGCAACCGTCCGAAATCAAGGAAAATCAGGGCACCATGACGAAATTAACGCCGTCCGTCGTACCACAAATGGCAGGCCTCACGGCTGGCCAGGACGCGACGGTTTCTGCAAAGGCGCGCGATTAATCGAAAATGTTCGCGGAACGTGTAAAGTTCGAGCTTCCGGGCTGAAGTGACCAAGGGATGCCGGTGGAGAATGATAACGCGCTTACCTGATTGTTTGGCGGCCTTCCACAAGCGCGCGCTCAATTCCAACTCTTCACCCGCAAATAATTCCCGGCTGAAACCGCCGATTTTCCGAAACGTCGCCGTTTCGCAAAATATGAACGATCCGGCAAGCAGGCGCCGCCATCGGCTGGCGACGTTCCAAAGCAATATGCACAAGCCGCCGATGAGGCAGTTTTTATCCAGTCGCACGGTCGCGCCACCGGCCAGGCATTGGCCTGATTCAATGGCATCGGCCACATCAACAAACAATTCGGCGCCGGGATGCGAGTCGGCATCCACAAACAGGAGCCAATCTCCGGTGGCGGCATCCGCGCCGCGATTTCGGGCGCGCGCGATTTGATTGAGCGGTTCAAAGACAACCGTCGCGCCGGCGGCGCGGGCGATTTCCGCCGTCCGGTCCGTGGAATTGTTGTCGCAGACGATGAGTTCGCTCGTCCAGCCGCGTTTTTGGAAGGCCCCGGCCGCGAGGTTGATGCAATGGAGCGAATCGGCCAGCAACCGCTCTTCATTAAAGGCCGGGACGACGATAGAGACTTTCACGCGGGTAATTTGCCTGAATTTCATCTTGAATCCAACTAATTGAGGATCAACGAATTTCCGAACGTTTTTCCGCTTCAAAAGTCTAAAGATGGACAGTTCGCCAGCATGGCGCCGATGGCATGGAAGCTTTTAAGGAATACCGAAGCCGCAACCTGGTTTTAAATGTTCCCGCAAAAAGGTTTTTATTTCCGCGAGATTTAGGCTATGTTCTGCGGATTCGTGTCATTGCCATGAGCCATTCAAAAATAACGACGTTCATATTAATTTCATTGCTGGGGTTGAGCGGGGCATGGCGCGCCAAGGCCGCGCCCGCCGCGCAGCTTGCGCCCGGTCCAAACGATGGAAACATCGCCTATATCACAGCCCGGCTGCTGGAGGAATTTCATTATACCCAGCATCCTTTCGACACTGAAATGTCCGAGCGGTTCTACGATTGTTATTTGAACGCACTTGACCCGCAGCGGCTGTACTTTTTGCAATCGGACATCGCGGAATTTTCCCATTACCGGACCAATCTGGACACATTGACGCTCGGCCCTCACGGAGAGGCCAACGTATCCCCCGCATATCAAATCTTTAACCGCTTCAAGGAGCGACTGCGCCAGCGTGTCGCCTTTGCGGACCAATTGCTGAAACGCGACAATTTTAAATTCACCTCCAACGAGCGGGTGCCCATCAACCGCAAGGACGCTCCGTATCCTAAAAACCTGGAGGATGCAAAGCGGCTGTGGCGGCAGCAGCTTCTGTTTGACTATTTGCACATGAAAATGGATGACGAGAAGGCGCCGGGCGCCGCATTGTCCGCGACAAACGCCGCGGACATCACCAAAACTCTCACGCGCCGTTATGAGCGCGAATTGCGCCAGTGCGACGAACTGGTCAGCAGCGATGTGTTGCAGTACTACCTGGATTCTTTGGCGCACGCTTATGATCCCCATTCGGATTACATGAATTTCGAGGGCGCGCAGAATTTTTCCATTGATATGAGCCTGGCGCTTTGTGGGATAGGCGCCGAGCTGACTTCTGATGACGGCTACTGCCAAATCCTGAGCCTGGTCCCCGGCGGCCCGGCATGGAAAAGCAACCAACTGAAGCCAAACGACAAAATCGTCGCCGTCGCCGAGGGCAGCCAGCCCTCCGTGGACGTGGTGGACATGGAATTGGGAAGAATAGTCCAAATGATACGCGGGACCAAAGGAACGAAGGTGCGCCTGACGATTATCCCCGCTGATAATCCAAAGACCCGCCGTGTTATCACCCTGGTGCGCGATGAAATTAATATTAAAGACCGCCAGGCCACGGCCACATTGATCCAAACGCCCAATGGCGAGGGAGGGTCGAATCGCATCGGTGTGATTGATGTGCCCTCCTTCTACGCCCCTGTGGATTCCACGGGCACGTCGGCGGGGATCGGCAACCACATTTCCGC
>JBOHXA010000164.1:0-1267 GCA_050737335.1 Limisphaerales bacterium
ATGCCACGCTGGCCGTCGAGGGGGGGGGGACGTTTATATATTCAAGCGATAAAACTATTGAGCTAAACGGCCCGGGCGCGGCGGGCGGAGCCGCGTTGAAGAACTTGAATGGCAACACTGCCTTTGAAGGAACGATTGCGTTGGCGGCAAATTCCGACATAAGCGTCAACGCCGGAAGTTTGGATTTGGTTGGAGGGATCAACGGTCCATCTTACAATCTCACCATTACAGGCGCCGGTGAGCTGGATTTGACGTCGTCCGACAACAATTACTCAAACACATTGGTGAGCGGCGGCACTCTCGATGTTGGGGACCCAGCCAGCGCGGGGACGGGCCAGGTCACTGTCAGTTCCGGAGGCACGTTTGCAGGTGATAGCAGCGAGGCCGCGCCGGGTGGTGTGAACCTGTCCGGGACCATTTATCCCGGAGATGGCATTTATGCGGCCGCCTTGGGCACAGCCAGCGAAACCTGGAATGGCGGCGCGTCGTACAACTGGGTCATTGACGATGTGAACGGGCCGTCTGGAAGCGATCCGGGCTATTCAACTATAAACATTTCCGGAATCCTCGACATCAGCGCAAGTTCCGCCATCCCGATTACCATTCACCTGATTTCATTCGATTCAAATTCGGACACTCCAGGGCCAGTGAATGACTTTGACAACACGCAGGTCTATAGCTGGACGATCGCAACCGCTTCCGGCGGCATTACGGGTTTCAACGCTGCGGACTTCGTCATTGACGCTTCTGGATTCCAGAATCCTCCCGGCGACGGCGCGTTCATTGTACAACAGATTGGAAACAGCATCGTCGTGAGCTTCGAACAAAAACCGCAGATTATGGCCGGTCCCTTGAGCCAGACGATAAACCAATGCGACCCGGTGACCTTCTCTGTGACGGCGACGGGAAGTGGAGCGCTGAGTTACCAATGGTTTGACAATAACGGCGCCGCTATCCCGGGCGCAAATTCAACAAGCTATACCATCCCCGACGTCCAATTTGCCAACGCCGGAACGTACACAGTGACGGTGTCGAACCTTTCCGGTTACACGGCCACGAATTCAGCGACCCTCACCGTGAGCAATCCGCCTCCGGTCGTCGGCACCGGAAATTTGATCACGGTCACGTTGAATAACGGCAGCTATACTCTGAGCCAGGCGGAGAAAGGGGCATTGGCCGCCGGTTCGTATGACCATTGTGGAGACAGTGCCATTACCACCACAAATATCGTACCCGGTGCGACATTTACGTGCGGGAACGTTGGAAC
>JBOHXA010000165.1:0-20302 GCA_050737335.1 Limisphaerales bacterium
GCCATAGACGTAAGGATGCAGCTCGCGGATGAGCGGGCGGATTAAATTTTCAAGTTTCACACAGACTCAAAACCATTTGCTTAACCTTACTTCTGCGCTTCGCCCGTGCGCCCCCAACCCTTCCAACTCGGCAAACTTTTTCACCGCAGGCAGCGCCCTCTTGAGCGATGCGCGGTCATATTCCACCACGCTGGTTCGGCGCTGGAATTGATCCACCGTAAGGCCGGCAAACGAGGCCCCGGCTCCACCGGTCGGCAGTGTATGACTGGGTCCCGCTACATAATCGCCCAGAACCGTTGGCGAAAGGCCGCCGATAAAAATCGCGCCGGCCGTCAGGATTTTTTCGGAAATTCTTCGCGGATTGCGCGTCATGACTTCGCAATGTTCCGGCGCGAGCTGATTGGCTATGACAATTGCGTCATCAAGCGCTTTGGTTTGGATGAGCCAGCCATTGGCTTCGAGCGCCGGTTCGATGAATTCGCGGCGCCCGAGCTGTGGCAATTGTTTTTCAATCTCCCGTTCCACGGCGCGGACGACCTTCGCCGACGGCGTTACGAGCCAGACATGGTGATGGCCTGAACCGTGCTCCGCCTGGGCCAGGAGATCGGCGGCTATAAATTTCGGATTGGCCGAATCGTCAGCCAGGACCAGCACCTCGCTCGGACCCGGCAACAAATCAATCGAAACACGCCCGAACAGCAGGCGCTTGGCCGTCACGACGTAGTCGTTGCCAGGACCAAAGATTTTTTGGACGCGGCCAATGGTCCGTGTTCCATAGGTCATGGCGGCGATGGCCTGCGCGCCGCCGACGCGATAAATCTCCGTCGCGCCCGCAACCCGCGCCGCAAACAGCAGCGCGCAATTAATGCCGCCGTCGCGTCCGCAGGGCGTGCAAACTACAATTTCTTTACATCCGGCCACTCGCGCAAGCGTCACCGTCATCAGAGCGGTGGAAACCAACGGCGCCGTGCCGCCAGGGATGTAAATTCCCACCCGCTGGAACGGGTCAAACTTTTCACCGACCTTTGCGCCGTGTGAATTTTTGGAATGCCAATTACGGCGAAGCGAACGTTTGGCGAAGGCCGCGATGTTCTTTTCCGATTCGGCCACCGCCGCGCGAAGCGTGTTATCGGCCTTGAGAAAAGCCGTCATCAATTCAGCCGAAGTCACCGGGACTTGCCCGGCGGTGAGCTTCGCGCCGTCAAATCTTTCTGTGAATTCCAAAAGCGCGTCATCACCCCGCTGGGACACCTCGCGCACAATAGCGCGTGTCCGATTTTCAATTTCTTCGTCGAACAAATCAGACGCGGACGATGCTGCCTGGATTTTTTCCGAAAAATCCTTGTCGCTGTAACGGATAATTTTCACCACGGAACAGGCTAGGAAAATCCCCATATTTCGACCATTTAATTTTTACTTTTTCCTTGATTCGCAGCATCGTTGCCGTGAGATTCCCTGAACTTTTTGATGAAGATTTTCCAGCGCACACTCGCATTCGCCCTGGCGATTGGCGCTTTACTTGCAGTCCGGGCGTATGCCGGGCAATTTACTCCCATCATGCCGCTGGCGGACGTCAAACCCGGCATGCTTGGCGAATGGCATACGGTCGTCCGTGGAACGCGCATTGACAGCTTTCCCATGCGAGTCGTCGGCGTCGCGGACAATTTCATCGGCCCAGGCCGGCCGGTTATCGTTTGCGAAGGCCTGGATGCGACGAACAAACTCACCGGCCCGGTCGCCGGCATGAGTGGCAGCCCCGTCTATGTTGACGGCAAACTGCTCGGCGCATACGCATATGGTTTCGTTTTCCCGCATGACCAGGATTTGTTCGGCGTCACACCCATCGAACAAATGCTGGAAGTGGAAAAATATCCGCCCTCGTCCGATCCGTGGGGCAATGACCAAATGGCGGACGCCGCCCCGGCCGGAACGCCCCAGTGGCTGGCCGCGCCCGCGGACGGCGTCAATGTCCCATCATTATCGGCGATGCAATCGCTCATGAAACCGCTACCCACGCCGCTATTTGTTTCGGGAGTTTCTCAGCATACACTGCGAATGTTTCAGGCGGAACTGGGTCGTTTGGGACTCGCGGTCATGCAGGCGCCTTCCGGCAGCGCCGGTTCCCGGGCAAACGTTGATTTGGAACCCGGCGCGGCAGTATCGGGAGTATTAATGAGCGGCGATTTCGATTTCGCCGGGACCGGGACAGTCACCTGGCGCGATGGCAACCGCATTTTGGCATTTGGCCATCCATTCCTGCAAAGTGGCCCCACGGAAATGCCAATGGCAACCGCTGAAATTCTCACGGTCGTCTCTTCCTTCGAGGAATCCTTCAAGCTGCTCAACGTCGGCCGTGTTGTTGGCACGATCTATCAGGACCGCCTTACGGCCATTGCCGGCGAAGTGGGCCGAATGCCACGAACCACGCATGTTGAAATTGATCTGACGTCTCCTGCCGGCAGCCGACGCGTTTACCGGGGCGATATGTTTCAGAACCAGCTTATCTCGCCGGTGCTCACAGCGATTGCGCTCGAAGAAGCGCTGTTCGAGACCATGGAGTCGGAGGAGAAACAAACTATTTATCTGGAAACCGATATGGAAATCGAGGGACATGGAACGGTCAGGTTAACGGACGCCGCCACGGAGGAAGATGGTCCATCTTTGCTTGCAATGCAGCAGTTGGGATTATATGGCGAATTGTTGAGCAATCCTTGCGAATTTCCCCATGTTAGATCGCTCATTTTCCATGTTCGTCTTGCCAACGGGTTTGATTGGAGCCGGCTCGATTCGTTGAGCATGGACCGCGACGAAGTCAAACCTGGTTCAACATTGCGCGCCGTCATTGGCTTGCGCAATTATCGTGGCGAACCATCGGCAATTCCCATTTCCATCCCGATTCCAGCCGAATTGCAACTGTCGCGCCTCCAGCTCTTTGTCGGAGATGCCGACGCCGCGATGCGCCTGGATGAGACGCCCATGCCGCCAAAGACACTGGACCAGGTGCTGGAACGACTGCGAAAGAGGCGCTCGCACCAAAACATCTGCGTCAAACTCCTGCAAAACGTCCCAGGCCTCTCTGTGGAAGGGCAGAACCTGCCCGATCTTCCGCCATCCGTCGTGGCACAATTCGAGTCGCCAGACGCAAACCTTCGCCAGGCGACACTGCATCATGTGACACTTTGGGAGACGAACTTTCCGGTATCGGGCACGTTCAGCGGACAAATCACATTACCCGTGAATATTAAATGAAATACATCCACACCTTCCTCACCGTTGCGCTCCTGGCCGCGCCATTCTTTATTCCCGGCGCGCGCGCCGTCGTTACACAAAAAGTGACTGATGATACTTTCGGCGCTCTCAGCGGCGGCGATTTTGAAAACGTTTCCCTCACGAGCAATGGTCATCTCGAGCTTGCGCCGGCCATTACGAACCTGGCCACCGTGACTGACCCCATTATCTGGAGCGCCGTGCAGGACAAAAAAGGCAACCTTTATTTTGGCACTGGCAATCAAGGCAAGGTATATAAATTGACGCCCAAAGGCGGCCTATCCACTTTTTTCGCGCCAAACGCGGTCATGGTCCATGCGCTGGCGATTGACGGGGACGGGCGCATTTACGCCGCCACTTCGCCCAACGGGTGCATCTATCGTGTGGATTCCGATGGCCGCGCGGAACTCTTTTGCAATCCGGGCCAACCGTATATTTGGGCAATGGCCTTTGGGAATGACGGCTCATTGTATCTTGCGACCGGTGATCATGGGAAGATTATGCGCGTGCCGGCTTCCGGTCCGCTTCCGGCAAAGGCCGAAACGCTCTTTGAAACCGGAGAAGCCAATATCACGGCGCTCGCGCTGGACAACGACGGCAATGTTCTGGCCGGCACCAGTCCCCATGGCTATCTCTACCGGATTGACAAAGGGGGCCACGGCTTTGTGCTCTTCAATTCCGGCGACAAGGAAATCAGACAAATCGCCGTCGCGCCGGACGGCGTGATTTACGCCTCGACATTTGTCGCCAACCCCAAATCGGGCGGCTCTCCGGAACAAAGCGCCATTACGATTGCAATTTCGCCCAATGAAGACGGCATTATGATGGGCGAGGGGAAGGTTCGCGCGGCAAAAATTCCAGCCACGGCGGCCGCGTCATCAGCCGCTGCAAACGAGGATGACGGCGACCCGATAGTGGCCATTGGAGAATCATCGTCAGACAACGGAGAGGGCGGTGAGGAAGATGCAAAAGCCTTTGGCGCGATCTATCGCGTTGAAACCAATGGCTTCGCCGACCATTACTGGAGCATTCCCGGCCAGGCAATCTATTCCATGCTTTTATTGCCCGACGGCACGCTGATGGCCGGTACAGGTGAAAAGGGCCGGATTTACTCCATCAATGACGCAAACCATTGGAAGCTATTGCAGGAAACCAGCGATGGCGCCCAGGTAGCCGTGCTATTGCCGGACGACCGTCATTCGGGCCGCTATTACGTCGCCACAAGCAATCCGGGTAATATTTATCGCCTTGATCTTTCGCTGGCCCAACAGGGTACCTATACTTCCACGACCTTTGACGCAACGGAAAAGAGCCAATGGGGACGGCTCCACCCTTTGGGTAATGTCCCGAACGGAACGGAAATCGAAATTATCACTCGCTCGGGCAACACCCCAAAGCCGCAAAAAACCTGGAGCGAATGGTCCCATCCACGGGTCTTGGCTTCGGAGATCGCGGTGACCAGCCCGAATGCGCGATATATGCAGTATCGGGTCGAATTTAAACGCAAAGCCAATTCGCCCGGCGCCACGGCGGATTTGCGACGCATGGAGTTTTATTATCAAAACCTCAACGCGCCACCGGTCATTTCGCGCATCCGTGTCCATAACGAAGGGTTCAGCATCGTCAAAATGCCTATGCCGGATATGGGCACACCCCAGGCAAGCCTGAACGAATTGCTGGAGAGCGGCAGTTCAAAGCCCGGTGGCGCTGCCGAAGTGATCCTGGCCATGATGGCCCAACCGCCCTTACGGACCACCCCTCATCCCGGCTTTTGCACAGTGGTATGGCAAGCCCGGGACCCCAATGGCGACAAACTCAGTTACTCGGTCTTTATTCGCGCCGAATCCGATAGCCAATGGACCGCGCTTGTCAACAAAACGGAAGATAACTTCTGCTCCTTCGATACCACCGGCTTTCACCAGGGCCGGTACCTCATCAAAGTCACCGCCTCCGATTTGCCTTCGAACACGCCTGAAACCGCCCGCACGGCCCAGGCCGTCAGCGAGCCATTTTTAATAGACAACTCGCCACCCACACTAACGGTGCAAAACCAGACCATCAAACACGGCCACGCGCGCATTCTCGTCAATGCCGTGGACTCCGCCAGTGTCATTGTCTCGGCGACGTATTCCCTGGATGGCAAAGACGAAGTGGCATTGCGTCCCCAAGACCTGATCTTTGATTCAACGAGCCAGTCGTTCGCCATCGAGCTAAACGGCTTGAGCAAAGGCGCTCACAGCCTTCTGGTGCGCGTGGCAGATGAAGCCAAAAATTCGGCTGTGGCGCAGTTGCACTTTGAGACGAAATAGATTCAGAGTTCCAATACCTTCTCAAATCGCGTTAGATTCTTCGCTCCATTGCCGGTCACCAGCGCCACATCTTCCAATCGCACTCCGCCGATTTGAGGATAATACAGCCCTGGCTCGACCGTCACCACATGACCGGCTTTCAGTTCGCCCCTGGACGCCGCGCCTACCCGGGGCGCCTCGTGAATTTCCAGGCCAAGTCCGTGGCCCGTCCCGTGAAAGAAGCCTTCCATATGCCCGTCCCGGCGGCCTGTCTTAAATCCCTCTTTCACAAAAAAATCCTGCACCGCATTGTGTATTTCAGATGTGTTGGCTTTCACCCGCATTTTATCAAACGCGATTTTTTGGCCCTGCAAAACTGTATCGTAAAGTTTGCGCACGGATTCGTCGGCCCGCCCGCGCACAACCGTGCGCGTGATGTCGCCAAAATAACCCGTCTTTTGCGAACGCGGAAAAATATCAATGATGATCGGTTCATTCCCACGCAAGGGGCCGGATCCGCGCTCGTGCGGATCGCATGCCTGTATTCCACCGGCCACAATGGTGTTTGCCGCCAGGCCGCTGGCCTGCAAAATCGCGCAATCAATAATGGCGCGCAGGCGCTCGGACGTGAGCGGAGCGCCGCGGTAAATCAGCCGCCGCCGCTTGTCAATTTTCGAGAGCCGCAGGGCCTGCATCCCTTCAGCCATCCCCACCTCCGCCATACCCAGCGCAGCCGAAATCTTTTTGACTTCATCGGCATTTTTAAGCTCACGCCGCGGAAAGAAATTCGGCCGGGGTTTGATTTTGAGGCCCAACTTCTTCAATTCCCGCGCCAGCCCAAATGGAAAATTCTCGGGCACGACTGCGCGGCGAATTTTCTTCTCGTCGAAAATATGCCTGATCACATGGGCGAACCGGGGCTGTTTCATCCCATCGCGGTGTAATTTGCGTTGAATCTCGCTCAAAGAGGCGATCCGGCAGTGCGGTGCGCCGTCGCGCGCCCGGTCAATTTCCAGGTCGCTCATGACCAGTAACGGACGCCGGTCGAAATGCAGGTAAATAAAGGGATCCGGTACAAACAGGCCGGTAGCGTAGAGCATGTTTGCATCATGCTCGCTGTCGGCGACGATGAGCAGCGCCTCGGACATTGTTTGCGATCAGCAGATTATGTTCCAAACAATCTATCGCCCGCGTCCCCGAGACCGGGCACAATAAAGCCCCATTCATTCAATGTTGCGTCAATGGCGGCGGTAAAAATCGGTACTTTCGCGTATTTTCGGCGCACGGCCCGGATGCCCTGCCGCGTCGCAACCAAATTGACCAGCCGAACATTGCGCGCGCGCTGCTCATTCAACAAATCGAGGGCAGCCACCGCGCTGCCGCCCGTCGCCAACATGGGATCAATCAGGATGACTTCGACGTCGGCCAGATTTTTCGGAAAGCTTTTGTGGTAAAATTGAGCCTGCAATGTCGTTTCCTCTCGTTTCAGTCCAATGAAACCCACACGCGCGTGCGGAATCAACTCCAAAATGGAATCCAACATCCCCAACCCGGCCCGCAGTACCGGCACCAGAACAATCTCCCGTTCCAATTGACGTCCCTCCGCCGGCGCCAGCGGCGTTTGAACCATTATGGTTTTGGCCGCAAAACTGCGCGTCGCTTCATATATCATCAATGACGCGATTTCTCCCAGCAAACGGCGAAATTCCTGCGGCCTCGTTTGTCTATCCCGCAGTTGCGCGAGATTATGCTGTACCAGCGGATGCGTAATGACGGTGACGCCTTTCACTTCTGCCCTGCCGTTGAAACGTTAAAAGGTCGAAGCGTTGAATCATCCGTAATACCGCGCCACAGGCAAGCCATTGGACACTCCGCATTCTGCAATTGCTTGAGCATGGGGATGACAATGATTCCGCCGTCAGTCCACCGTCGGCATGTACAGAAAGTAAAGCTCGCCCATTTGCAATCTCGGCGGTTCGAAACCAAGGTCCAGCTTCACTGTGCCGGCGTGGGTGGCTTCACTTTGGCCGAAAAGCCGCAGGAAATTTGAAATATCGTACGTCTCGCGGTATTCAATCAGATTGGCGTTGTGAATATCCGCGATTTTTTTTGCCTCATCCACCGCACTGTCGAAATCGCCCAATTCATCAACCAATCCCAGGCGCAACGCCTGGTCGCCCGAGAGCACGCGCCCATCGGCGTAATCCGTCCAGTCAGACGCCAGAGCCTTTCCATCATTTTTGTTCTTTTGGTGGGCCGCGTCGCGTCCTTCGGCTACAACCTGCTTGAATTGATCATAGGTTTGATCAATTAGGCCTTGCACCATTGCATGCTCGCCCGCCGGGATTTCGTTGGTCGAGCGCATACCGCTGAGCATGTCTTTGTATTTCCCACTCTTGAAGACGTAAGGTTCCACTCCAATTTTATCCATGAGTCCCCGGTAATTCACCGTCTCCATTATCACGCCAATGCTGCCGGTCAGGGTCAGCTTATTCGCCTCAATCCATCGGCATGGCGAGGAGATGTAATAGCCGCCCGACGCCGCGAGGCTGCCCATCGAGCAAATCACTGGCTTGCCCGAATCGCCCTGGAATTTTTTTATGGCGCGGTAGATTTCGTCGGACGCCATGACTTCCCCTCCCGGAGAATCTACTTTCAAAATGACGGCTTTCACCGCGTCGTCTTTTTTTGCCGAGTCTAGCTGAGCTTTGATAACATCCACCATGTTGTTCCCCGTCTCGTCAGCTTGGTGGCTGGTAATAATGCCGTCCACGGTTATTACGGCAATCTTGTTCTGCGAATCGTTGTCTTTGAGTGTGACTTCTTCGAGTTGGGGTCCGACTTCCCGGCCCGACATCGGTTGAAATCGCCGGCTGATACCGACTGCCCGGGAAAAAAATTGGGCGAAATTTCCAAATACGCTCAGGCACAACAATACGATCAGAATAATGGCAAAAATCATCCATCCATAGCTCCTGGCCCGACGAGGCGGAGGGGGCGGGGTGATTACCGGAGGAGTCGCGAATGGTGGCGGACCCCCTGGCGAAGAAAATGTATTGTCCATAGCCAATGGAAGGTAGCCCGTGCCGCCGATAGTGACAAGCGGCAATTCCGTCATGGTTGAAGCGTTGGCCCGGATGGCAGACGATGGCCCGCGAGATGTAAATGGCACGACGTCACAGATACATCTGCCGTGGGCGTTGGGCGCGCAGGTTTAGGATTTACCTAAACATAACCAATCTTCCGCCCTTTCCGTCCTCGCCAAAAACTCAAAATCAGTGAGGCCGGCAACAATCCGAAAAAGCCCAGGAGCGGCATCATCCAGAGCAAATCGGACCATTCTTTAAATGAACTGAACAACACAACCCAAGGAATCAAAGCAATCAGCAATGATATAACAAAAGCGATCGGCGAGAACACGAGCCAGCGATTCGGCAAAATGGCCAGCACAAACAGCAGGCCCAGAATGGCGATTTCCAGGTAGGTCCGATGATAAAATTCCGGTGTTCCCCAATCTTCCGGGGCATTCTCATACATGGGCAGTCTGGTCGCGCGCAGTTCAGCAATGTCCAGGCCCACCTTGACCCAGACCATGCCCAGCCAAAATAAGACGGCCGCAATTTTACAAAACCAGCACAGTATTTTCAAAACAATCGGCACCGATCAATTGTCCAACTCCGGGGCGTCCTGGTCAATGGCTCTGCGCGCTTTTGTGTTGATAGCCAACGTTCCATTCACGGAATCAGTCCGGCTCACTCGTCTCCCGCGCCAACCTGACATTTCGCGCCCCCGGCGTCTGGCGTTGCCTTGCAGTTTAGGGCAATGAGAGCCGAAGGAAAGATCACGGCGGCCAGGGCGGCGCTCGGGTTGGAGAATTGGTTGGTGATGAGGGCCGCAGTATAGGCGCCGATGGCCATGAAACCAGCGTGGCCCGGTGAAAATTGTCCGGTGTAACCGTTAATCAGATTCAAACTGACCGCCAGGATGATGTTGACGCCAATGTCGTAGGAAACATAAAGCCAGTAGGGCTGGATATATTGTTCAAACCGTGAAATGATAAAGCACAGGATGAGCGCCGCTCTCTTGCCGGCCGCAAGCCGCACCAAATCACAAAAGGAACTCGCGGCCTCCGTTTACGAGTTCCTGGAAATCTTTCACCTGGGTAAATTTTGGGACGCCATGGCTGCCAGCCTGGGTTACGGTGACCAGCGGCGCCTGGAAATCGTCCGCGCCCTGGCCACGCGTCCCAAACTGCTGCTGCTCGATGAACCCGCCGCGGGCATGAACCCAAATGAAAAAGCTGAGCTGATGCGCCTCATCCAATTCGTCAACGAGCGTTTCAAGATTTCCATTCTCCTGGTCGAGCATGACATGCGGGTCGTGATGGGGATTTGCGCGCGAATCGCTGTGCTGGATTACGGGGTGAAGAAATCCGCGCCACTCCCAAGGTAATTGCCGCTTATCTCGGAGCGGAATCCAAAACGTCCGATGCTGGAAATTAAAAATCTCGCTGTAAATTATGGCGCCATCACGGCGCTGCACGGCATTTCACTGTCCGTGCCGTAGGGTCAAATCGTCACGCTCATTGGCGCAAATGGCGCGGGCAAAACCACGACGCTCAAAACCTTTCCGGCCTTCTCAAACCCGCTTCAGGCGCGATCCTGTACGATGGCCAAAACATTGCCGGCCTTGCGCCGCACCCCAGGTTACTGATGCTGGACGATCCGTCGCTTGGGTTGGCCCCTCTTTTGGTCAAAACAATTTTCGAAAAAATCGTCGAAATCAATCGCCGGCAGAATCTCACCATATTATTAGTCGAGCAAAACGCCAATCTTGCCCTGGAAATCTCGCATTTCGCGTATGTGCTCGAAACCGGCAAGGTCGTCTTGCAGGGCGCCTCCGCCGCATTGCGGCAGAACCCGAAGGTCAAGAGCGCTTACCTGGGAGGGTGACGGGACAAAACGAAGGCAGAATTACCGCCGTTCTCGGTACAGCAAATAGAGCAGGTTCATGGCCGCTGTCACCAGCGCCGCCACATACGTGAGGGCTGCGGCGTCCAAAACCTTGCTGACGCCTGCCCGTTCATCCTCGTGGACCAGGCCGAGGCGGAACAACTGCTCTTTGGCGCGGCGACTGGCATCGTATTCGACAGGCAACGTCACCAGTTGGAAGACGGTGATGATGGCAAACACCGCGATGCCCAGAGTGAAGAACATGTGACGGAAGCCCTGGAAAAAGATGCCTGCAAAAAAAATCCACGTCCAGGCCGAATTGGCAAATTGGGTGATCGGCGCAATTGTCGTCCGAAAATTCAGCAGGGCGTAAGAAGCCTGGTGCTGCAACGCATGGCCCGATTCATGGGCGGCTACGCCAACCGCCGCAATGGATTGTCCATGAAAATTGTCCGATGACAGAAATAGCGCCCGTTTCGTCGGGTCATAATGGTCACTCAATCGTCCCGGGATTTCCTCGACCGGCACGTTGACCAGGCCGGCTCGGTCAAGAATGGTCCGCGCCGCTTCGGCGCCGGTCATTCTGGAATCCACGCCAATTTGGCTGTATTTGCCATAGGCGTGGGACAGTTTCACTTGCGCCCAAAGTCCCAGCAAAAGGCAGGGAATGCCGACGCACAAAAGATACAGTGGATCAAAGCTTAAAAGCATAATTCAAATAAATAGACACGCCTCCGCGCCAATTATTCAATTCTTCCAATACACGCAAAATAAACCACATATTGCCTGCCTGTTCAAGCCTCTCCGAAAGCACTGAACGGCATTCCGGGCCGTCAATTCGTTCCGGCTCTTTACCGCTTTTCCCCACATATTTCAAAGGCCGGCGATGCCCTTGGCATTTGCCGGAAATTCGCAATAGGTCGTGTAGCGCTCCATAGTGATCAAATAAAATGGACGGAATCGTGTCCCGTCGGCCGCCTGAAAAGTAAGAGAATCGGAATCCACAAGGCGTATCCACTGGTCCGGCTTTGATTGATCTTCATGAAGGCATACCGGCCCATCGGCCAGGGCCACCAACATGATCGGCCCATACATCAAGGCCGCAAGATTCGGATCCTGCGCATCCACCGGTTCGAACCGCAGAGACATCGGCAGGGTGACGGTCACGGCGTCGCCATCACGCCATTTGCGATGGATTTCCAGGAACGTACCTGGAACAGGTTTGGTTTTTATTATCCGGTCATTAATCGCAATTTCCGCCTGTCTGGATGTCCATTTTGGAATGCGCACGTTGAGGGCGAACCGGACCGGCCGGGTCACATGCACTGAAAAAGTCATCGTGTCGGACTTTGGAAAATCGGTCTGCTGGTTCACCGTGACCCGCTCTCCGCCAAATTGCCAGCGGACCTGCGACGGTGTGAACAGGTTTACATAAATGCCGTCTTCAGCGTGAAAGTAAACGTCGAGCGGATAATCCGCGGTGTTTTCCGCGTAGGTCCCCGAACAGCATGGCCAAGGGGAGGGGAAATATTGTTTGCGGGCGCCCGGATGGTAATCGGAGTAATAAAACGTCCGGCCATCGGGTTGCATTGGCAGAGCCGCCATCATGCCATTGATAATGACCCGTTCCATATTGTCGCCATATTTTGGATTGCCGGTCATGCGGATGAGGTAGCGGTCCAGATTCACAGTGGCGTACGTGCCGCACGGCGTTTCGAAGCTGTTGGCATAGTCCCCGCGCCGCGTGTGAAAATGCCAGTGGGTCTTCTTGAAATCAAGGGAGTCCGCGAGTTTGCCTTTGCCTGCGATCACGAAGCGCTCGTTCGGGCCCCAGCCGCCCGACGCGTACATTTGCGTGCCGGTCAGGAACTGCCAGGCATTTGAAATGGCGCGTAAATATTTTCGGTTTCCGGTGACTTCATAAATTTTAGCCGCTGAAGCCAGGGAATTGACGTGGCTATAGGCATGGCGTGTGGGCAGGAAAGCATTCGTTCCGTTGGCAAAATAATTATAATACTCGTCGCTGTAATCGTACTCACGCGCCATATCCAGGTAACGCTTGTCACCTGTCAACGCGTAGCAGTTGTAAAGATTCTCCGGCAGCGTGTACCATTCGTCTTTCCGGCGGGGCAGATTTTTATAAGCCCAGTCAGTCATGACGCGCAACACGTCGAGTGCTTCGGCGTTGCCGGTCCACTCCCAGGCGTCACGCATTCCAATGCAATTCTTGTCGTAGGTATAGCAGGGCCAATTGGTGGAAACCTTTCTTGACATAAAAAAGAAGCCGTCCGGAGCGATTGTTTGGTGAAAACCATGGACCAGTTCGGCCACTTTTTCCTTATATCGCGCATCGCCCGTATTGGCATAGGTGCGGGCCAGCGCCGAGAGATATTGTCCAAAGGCGCAACCGCCCGCGAAACCATTGGGATCATACCAGCCGCCCATCGGCCGGCCGGGCGCGGGCAATCCGGCGCGCAAGCGAAACCCATTCAAGAGATTATCGTTCGGGATTGCGAGGTAGAACTTGCGCGCGAATCGCGCCTGCGCGGCCATTGGTCCGCCGGTGAGTGTGACCTCGGCGTAATTAAAGGCATTGAGCCAATGACGAGAGGGCGATGTTTTTGAAGCGCCGCCCAAAACGAGGCAGGCCAGGACCGTGGCGACCAGAACAACCACTCGAAAATGTCGCATAAATTATGAATGCCTGGCCGGTCAACCCGCGCGGGTTCCATCTACATTCGGTCCATTAATTCACCCATTCACGATTCCCTACGCCGCCGCGGTCTGTACCGTGGCCACGGTCTGGGCCGCGGCCAAATCAGCCTTGCGCTGGCGGAGGCTTCTGAAAAATTCGTAGCCTTCGCGGCAGCGGCGAACCATGATGTCCTTGTCCTCAAGCATCGTTTTGATGATCCGAAGAATCGGTTTGGGACGAAGATAATATGTGCGATAAAAGCGGTCCACCGCCTCAAAGATTTCTTCCTTGGACGCTCCCGGATATTCAAGCGTGCTTTGTTGAAATCCGTCGTCTTCCACGAGATCAGTCTTGTCTTTCTTCACAAACCAGCTGTTCAATTTGGCCTGTTCGTAAAGTTCGGTCCCCGGATACGGCGCCGCCAATGAAACTTGAAGGCTGAAAACGTCCAGTTCTTTCGCAAAATTAATCGTTTGCTCGATGGTTTCTTTGGTTTCAACCGGCAAGCCAAGTATAAATGTGCCGTGAATGACCACTGCGGCCTTATGACAGGCTTTCGTAAAACGCCGCATTTCGTCTGTGGTCACTCCCTTTTTGATCCGCTTAAGGGTATCATCGTTGCCGCTTTCGTAGCCCACCAAAAACAGGCGCAGGCCGTTCTCCTTGAAACTCTTGATGGTATCGTAATCCAGATTGGCGCGGCTGTTGCAACTCCAGGTCAGACCCAGCGGACCCAGTTTCTTGGCGATCTCTCTCGCGCGCGGCAAATTCGCCGTAAAGGTGTCGTCATCAAAGAAAAATTCCCGCACTTGCGGAAACAATTCTTTCATGTAAGCCATTTCGTTGGCCACGTTCTGCGGCGAACGGACGCGATATTTGTGTCCGCCGATTGTTTGGGGCCACAGGCAAAAACTGCATTGCGCGGGGCAACCGCGACCCGTGTACAGGCTAACGTACGGATGAAGGAGGTACCCGATAAAATAATTCTCAATCTTCAGGTCCCGCTGGTACACGTCCGCCACCCACGGCAGGGCATCCATATCCTGGATCATTTCGCGTTCGGGATTATGGACGATTTTTCCCTCACGATTTTTAAACGACAGTCCGGCTATGGTTTCGAGGGGACGGCCTTCGGCGACTTCCTTGCAGGTATAATCGAATTCCTTGCGCCCAACCCAGTCAATCGCCGCCGAAGCCTTGAGCGTTTCGGTCGGCAATACCATTGTGTGCGCGCCGATAAAGCCGATTTTAGTCGCCGTCTTCTGCTGTTTAATGGCCTCGGCTACTTTACAATCGTTTTTCAGCGAGGGCGTCGAGGTGTTAATAATAACATGATCGTAGTCCCGGGCGATGGCCAGGCAGCTGGCCAGGTCCACGTTATGCGGCGGGCAATCCAGCAGCCGCGAGTTGGGCGTAAGCGCCGCCGGTTGCGCCAACCAGGTGGGATACCAAAATGACGTTACTTCACGGCGCGCCTGGTATCGCGCGCCCGCGCCGCCGTCGAAGCCGTCAAACGACGGTGGTGAGAGATATAGGGTTTTGCTCATGAGAATCTATGCCTGCGTTAATGGGCGAAATAGCCGCGCGCCCGTCGCGTGCGGTATCGCTTTGACAAGTTGTCGCAAACTTCCCGGCCGGGGGTTGATTTCGGCATGAAGCCGCGCTCTGTCGTCATTTTCAAAACCAAAGTCACTCATATTAACCCGCGCTCTTTGTCGTTTGAACAGGCCCACTCTTCCAACGGTGGACTCAGCATTATTATACGATTATTTTTCTCTTCGTCTATTAAAACCGGAATGCGGTCCCGGCGTCGTCCTTTTCATTATATTCCGCTCGCCTAAGGACTTGCCATTCTGAATGTGAAGCGGGCGCGTTCATTTTCGAATGTTTCCGGTAAATACCGCTCTATTTAGACCTTTTCATTGAAGCGCCGTATTCTTATGAAATTCTTAATCCGTCAAGCGCTTCCCTAATTGCTTTTCGAGTATCCGCAACGGTGACTTTTCCGGATGCGCCATGCCATCCACGCCCAAATAAAACGTTTGCTCAAATTGGTGCTGGCCCGCCGTCACCGCGTGAGGGACCGAATCGGTAAAGACAGCCCAAGTGGATAGCGCCGGGAAATCAAACGTACTTTGCGGACTTGTCCGCTGATACTCCTCATCCGCCTTCATGGCGTTGTGCAAGCCAAGCATATAGTGATCATAAAGACTCCGCCGGCCGCGGGTTACGCCAAACCACTGCATGATCATGAGCGATCCGGGCGCCGGTGAACGCACGCCCGGAGCAAACCGTGTGGCGACCTGTTCGAACGGCTCCCCAAGGCGCCAGCATCGCGGACGCCCGGCCGGATTGACATTCGTAAAGACGCGTAAAATGCGCTTTCCATTCAAGGGGCTGGTTGGGAAACTGTCCACGTGCAGTCGCGTATCGTCCTTGCGCCAGGATTGGGCCCGACCAGCGGCTTCGACCGGGCGCAGACTCGCGCGGCCCATGTTGAGTCTGGCCTTGTATGCCGGCAGGAGATTTTCGACCAACGCCCGGGCCTGACCGCAAAAACGGCGCATCATCGCAGCCACAGCGGGTTTGTCAGCCTTCGCACAAGCGCAATGTCCGATTTTTTGCGTGGCCAGATTGTAACTGACATTTTTCGATTCCCCGACGAGGTCAGGACTCAGAAAGCGCTCTTCGTCGCCATTCAATTTGAAGCAAAGCTCTGGGAAGAACAAAACCTTCCCCTCTTCCAACCCGGCCAGCGCCAGGTCTTGTAAATCCCGCGCGGGAACCTGTCCCCAATCCGCGATCGGAAGTTGAATGGTCGGCTGCATATCAGTCATTTGGTTCATTGTCCCTTTGATGGCGTTGAAGCATAGAGGTTTCGATCTCCTTTTTCAACGTTTACTGTTGCATTTGCTTCGCAATCCGCGACCTCCGGACTATCGAATGGAGGACTGTGGGCGGATTGACTCGAGCGCCCGCAAAACTTCAGTGAGCACCGTGTCCAATTCAATCTCGGATACCGGGACACGCGCGCGGCGTGGCGTCACCATCCACTCCGGATGCCCATATGGATATTCTTTTGCGCCCAGCGCATTTAACAGCAGGACGCGGCAGCCCGCGGCCGTGGCCAAATGAATCAGTCCTGTATTCGGGCCAATCACTAGGGCGCAGCGCGACGCCAAACCGCAGGATGTCAGCAAATCAGTCCCGGCTGCGACCGGAAAGGCGTCCGCCATGGCGGGGGTCAATCGCTCGCGGTCCGCCGGGCCGCCTCCAAATAGAACCTGAATTTGCAAATCCCGGAGCCGCCGGCCCAGCGCCAAAGATTTTTCGAATGGCCAGTCTCGATATGGGGTGCTCGTGAAGGGTTGGATCAACACCGTAGGCGCCCCCGCTTTGAAGCCAAATTCGAGGAACATCCTTTCAGCCGCCATCCGTTTATCCGATGGCAATTCAAAAAAATTCTCAGGCTGACTGATATCCAATCCGGCCTCGGCCAGAACTTCCAGTTGCGCGTCCACAGGATGCGCTTTTTCGTCCCGCGGAACGGCGCGTGTATAAGCCCACGCGCGCCAGGTGCGGTGGACCTGTCCCCACCGTTGCGGCGCGCGCGTCAGCCATGACAGGCACGCGGTTTCGCCGTAACATTGCAGGTCCACTACAATGTCATATCGCTTTCTCGACACGTCTCGCCAAAGGTTCAACAGTTCCCTGAATCCGCCGTTGAAAAATCGTTTCAGCAGCGCCCGGTCCAACGTCAGAATCTCATTGGTCACTGAAAAACTTTCGACCAATGGCGCAAATTCCGGCGATGTCAGATAGCTGATGGAACTCTCGGGAAAATTGGACCGCAGGCACCGTAATACCGGAAGCGTAAACACGACGTCGCCGATGGATTTCCAGCGGATCAGTCAAATGTTTTTTTGGGATTGGCCTTTTTCCCGGGGAGGAGTCCGGGTGTTCGAACCATCACGCATCGTCTAGCTGGTGCGATTTTCCGTCGTCTGGCCGGCGCCAGTATGGGCTTCGGCGCGGGGTCGTTCGTCGTCGTTGCGGGAGAATGCGCCGCGCGCGCCCGCGGCCGGCGAATTGATGACCGCCTTCGCCTCGGCCAAATGGCCCTTGCCGATGCTAACGCCGTTGAAGGCGCGCTTCTCCAGTTCCGCGGAATACGGATACGGCTTTGGCCTCGGCCAGAAATTATATTTGATGTTCTTCCAGTTGTCGCCACGCTGGTAGTTGGTGCCCAGCGCGCCGCTGGGATCATATCCGCAGTGTACCATGCAATTCTCACAGCGCGGGTCACGCGCCACGCCGTTCACAACGCCGTATTTCTCCCAGTCCACCTTTTCGAGCATCTCCTGATAGCCATTGTAATGGCCATCCGTCATCAAATAACACGGCGCTTTCCAGCCGCGGACATTATAAGTGGGAATCGCCCACGCCGTGCAGGTCAATTCCCGTTTGCCGGCCAGAAATTCCTGATACACCGGCGTGCCAAAGATCGTGAACGCTTTGCCCCAGTCCAGGATGTTCGCAAACTTTTTGCGCGTCATATCGCGCGTGAGGAAAAAATCTTTCGGATCCTTTCCGAGCCGTTTGACCATGTCCTTTTTGGCCGCATCATAATCGTAGCCGGGCGAAATCGTATGGCCATCCACATTAAGCGACGAGAGGAATTTGAACATGCCTTCGATTTCCTGGACATCTGTCTCTTTGTAAACAGTGGTGTTCGTGGCGACCTGATAGCCAAGAATTTTGGCCATGCGGATGGCCGCGATACATTCTTTAAAAACCCCTTCGCGTTCCACGATCAAATCATGCGTGAATTCCAATCCATCCACGTGGACGTTCCAATACATCCATGGGGTGGGCCGGATGACGGTCTTTTTTCTGGCCGCGTCATCGGATTTTCGAATGGCTTCGGCTTCCTTTTCGGAAATCAAATTCTCTTCGAGGAGCTTCTTGACTTTCGGTTCGCTCGCCGCATCATAGATGCTGGCTAGGTAGTCCTTCATTTTTTTCCGCATGAACATGCCGTTCGTGCAAACGTAAATGACGCGTCCCTGACCGAGAAGGCCGCCGATCAATTCTTCGATTTTGGGGTAAATCAGCGGTTCGCCGCCGCAGATGCTCACCATCGGCGCGTCGCATTCGAGCGCCGCCCCCAGGCACTTTTCCAAAGGCACCATGTCCTTTAGGTTCGTCGAATACTCGCGGATGCGTCCGCAACCCGTGCAGGTCAGATTGCAGGTGTGAAGTGGTTCCAATTGAAGCACCATCGCAAACTTCGGTGTCTTCCGAAATTTATGCTTGATGATATGATTGGCAATTTTTTTTGTCAGCGCGAATGGAAATCGCATAGAATGTGTTGCTTTATTTTGCTGAAGCGAACACAGAATCGTCAGGTCGGAAAATGCCCGGAGCATTCGTCGCGGGCCCGGTGTCATTCCTCAGCAGTCCCGGTAAAAAAAATGAAGCGGGCGAAACGCTGGTGCCGGCATTGATCCCTCCGCACCCGCTCAAAACCAAAGGCAGGGCGAGGACCGGTATTGCCAGCAACACCAGTTTCCAATTTAATCTCACTGGGCTACTATAACGGAAATCAGCCCGATGGCAAATGAATAAAATGGCGCAAAAAGTTGAGTCTCTTCGCATTGGAACGCCGGTGCGCGGCGTCTCCGTCTTTCCCCTTGCGCTCGCGTGGTTCTTCGCGATGGCCCTCACCGCATTCGCCGGGCAGATTGAGAAAGCAACGTTCGCCAATCGCGCCGAGACGGCCTTTAAGCGGGCGCAAGCGCAGTACCAATCACAGATGGATAATCCCCGGGTCGCCTGGGAATTCGCTCGCGCCTGTTTCGACCGCGCCGATTGGGCCACGAACAATGCTCAACGCGCCGCCATTGCCAGGCAAGGAATCGCCGCGTGCCGGCAATCGCTTCTCTTCACCAATTCCGCCGCCGGACATTATTACCTGGCCATGAACATGGGACAGCTCGCCCGCACCGAGACTCTGGGCGCGCTCAAGCTGGTGCGCGAAATGGAACACGAATTTCTCGCGGCGGCGGACCTGGACCCCCGCGCCGATTTGGCCGGCCCGGAACGAGGATTGGGACTGCTTTATCGTGATGCCCCCGGGTGGCCCTTGAGCATCGGCAACCGTACCCGGGCGCGCAAATTCCTGGAAACGGCTGTGATGCTCGCGCCGGATGATCCTGAGAATATTCTGAACCTGGCCGAAAGTTATTTGAAATGGGGCAACAAGGCGGCGGCTAAAAAAGAATTGGAAGCCCTGGACATCTTGTGGCCGGCAGCGCAAAAATCCCTGAACGGTCTCCATTGGGGGTCAAGCTGGTACGATTGGACCCATCGCCGCGAACTTCTGCGGAAGAAACTCGCGCAGTAACGACTTTCCCCGCATTTGAATAAATCCCTGCCCGAAAATTTCTTAACAAAACCGTTGCAATCGTTTGCCGACTTGATATAGTTTGCGTTCCATTTTAAGAAAAATGCCGACAATTAACCAACTCGTTCGCAAAGGCCGGCGCAAGGTGAAGTATAAGTCAAAGTCACCGGCCCTGGAAAATTCGCCGTTTCGCCGCGGTGTGTGTATTCAGGTCATGACCCGCACACCTAAAAAGCCGAACTCGGCCATGCGCAAGGTCGCCAAAGTGCGCCTTACCAACGGCTACGAAGTCATCGCCTATATCCCGGACGAAGGCCACAATTTGCAGGAACACTCCATCGTACTCGTGCGGGGCGGTCGGGTCCGCGATCTGCCCGGCGTTCGCTATCACATCATCCGCGGCGTCCTTGATTCTCAAGGAGTCGCCGATCGCAAGCAGGCGCGCTCCAAGTATGGCGCCAAACGTGAAGGCAAGTAATCCGTGTTCCGCGTTCAGTTTATTGAACACGGAGCGCTAAGATTCCTTCGGTATCTCAATGAGGAGTGAAGGGACGCAATGATGGAACTGAAACTGACTCTCGGTTTCGTGTGTTGTGGTTGCCAAGATGATGTCACCGTCACGCTTCAATGCAGAGGGGAAAAGTTGAGGGATCAAGACTTGCCTGCCGTCAAGGTGCCCTGCCCCAGCTGTGGC
>JBOHXA010000166.1:0-1238 GCA_050737335.1 Limisphaerales bacterium
GCCCACATCCGTCAGATGGATAGGCAAGCGCCGCCGCCCCGGCGACAGGTCAGGCGGGATGCCGTGGGGAGGGAGATATGACTGACCCATTGGCGCAATTCAGGAAAAAACCCGTCGGCGTGGTGGCGGAGCAAACGCCGCCGCCCAAGGGCGTGGATGAGTATTTGGCGTTTGATGCCAAAGACAGGGTTGCCCGCCTGCAAATCAGGCTGGCAACCGAAAACGCCCTGACGCACTCGCCGGGCTATTGCTACCTGCTCGACGTGGTTTACAGCGGAACGAACGTGACGGAATTTGTTCTGGTTTTCACCTTCCTGATGGTTCTGGTGCGTGGCACGAATTTGCAGCCGGTGGCAACCGCGCTGCAAATGAGCACGGCGGAATTCATTCAAGAGTTTGACGCCAGCCGGTGGCCGAAACCGAAAGATGCCAAAGCGCCGTTTATTGAATCCATCGAGGTAATCTCAAAGGAAAATGGGCCGTCGCTTTCAGACGGCGGCAATTCTGGCAATGGCAGGGAACGGGGCAGAAGTTTGCATTGAGGCTTAGGGCCGGTGGTTTTTGTAACAATGGGTAACAGAAAGGGAGTTTAGTATGCAGGATATTCCAGAAACAGGCTTTGTGCGCTTGCCACAAGTTTTGGCGGTGATTCCTCTCGGCAAAACCAGTTGGTGGGCCGGGGTGAAATCCGGGCGGTTTCCAAAGCCGGTAAAATTGTCAGAGCATTGCACCGCTTGGCGGGCTGAGGACATTCGCGAACTCATCAAACAACTGTCGAATCAATCCACCGAAAGGCATTAGGTCTATGCGGCACGTCGGCAAGGGGAATGACTGGACCACCATACTTAATGCGCTTAATGCTCTGGCATCTGTAGCGCCCCGCCAGCCGGGCAACATCGAGCAAGCTGCCTTACGGACGGGTGAGACCTGGGTGGAGAGGATTTCCAAAGAAAGATGGACCGCCCAAAACCGGCTGGCTATCGCAAGCGCCGTGATCGGCGTCGGCGCGATTCTTTACGGGGCAAGGAAACTCCTGGCGCACGACAAGTCAGAGGGGCGAATGCGATGATACGGTCACCGCAATAAGCAATCGGGACCTGGACAATTGACGCCAGCGGACTCTGGTTGTTTGTCACTCAATTTTCTGCTATCCATTTTCGTGATTGTTTCGGATTGGTTTCCCGTTGAAAAGGCAGCGTATTTTTGGGGGTAAAATTGGGGGTAACTGCATTTTCCAC
>JBOHXA010000167.1:0-14210 GCA_050737335.1 Limisphaerales bacterium
CGTCCCGAGAGCGTATGCACAAACGGTTCAACCACGTCTGATACCGTGGCGGCCTGATCCATGGAACGCCAGCACAGGTCGAAATCGCCGGCGCTGATGAGTTTGCTGTCCACAAAAAGTTTTTGCATGGTCTCGCGGCCATCCTGGACCTGTTGGGGGGTTAGCCGGGACTTGGATTCTGCCTTCGCGCCCGGGGAAGCCGACGCGAGGGCCGCCGGCTCGAAACCGTCAATCGGCTGGACCGCCATTTGGCCGGCCGTGTCCTGAATGGACTTGAGCGCGCCCAGCACGTCCGGATCGTTCGGACGTTGCTGTAACACCGTTTCAAATTCGAGGATTGCCGAAGACAATTGCCCGGACTGCATATAGGCCTGGGCGATGCGTTTGGAAGTGATGATCACATCGTCCTCACGACCCAGTTTTTTGTAGGCCTCCTTGAGGATTTCAAGCGACTGGCAATCGTTTGGCTGCGACTGGACAATAACCTCAAACATCTCAATCGTCTGTTTCAACTGAGATTCGTCTTCGGTGGTAGTTGTCATGTTTTAACGTTCCTGCCGCGGAAACAGCAGGTTTATTGCCATTCGCCATAAAAACAGCGAAGACTTAAAGCGTTAAAGCCTTTTTATTTATGAATTTACATCCCCCGTCCTCGTCCTTGAAAAATCCAGCCGGGTGGCGGGTTAAGTCGCGTTTTCCGCCAGCGATACCGTAGCCGAAACCGGCGTCCGCCTACGGGCTAAAGACCGGCCAATGCTCATTTAGTGCCTCATTAATTGCCTCAAATGGAAGCGAGGATTGCTAAACTTATTTGGCATCAATTGCATGGGATGAATCTCTCATAAAAACCGCGTAACATTCTATGTACAAGCGGTATGCATCATGACGGCGTGGGAGGGTTCATTCGAGGATTTCCCCGGCGTGGAGATGCGCTAATAATTTTGCGCGCTTGAAACTTGAAGTTGAAACCCTAAGATTCGACGGGTGGAACCGCCAAGGCCAGCCATGTCGCCAGCGCCCGGAGAACGCATTCTTCGTTTCGTGGGTGATAAAATCCGTTTCTCGGTTTGGGACCAAACCAATGCCGCGGTCACGGAGGGTTGGCGCGGCTTTTTGCGGACCAATCTCGGGCGGGCTGCTGTTCGCCGGCGGGAAATAATCCAATCGCGCGCCATGGGCGCCGCTTTTGCAGGGGAGAGTTGGCGCGATGTGCCGATGCGAAAGAGTCGCAACGCCTGGGAAATAGACTTCCCCCTGGCTGAGACCGGTTATTTTAACGCCAAACCATACTTGCTGGACCCTAACCGCGGGCAGCACTGGCCCGATGGCCCGGACGTCGGCATTTCAGTGCATCCCAATTTTGCGCGCACGGCCAATACCATTTATTGCGCCTTCACACGGCTGTTCGGAGCGACTAAAAATTTGCCCGCCGTCCGGGATGAAAAACTGGAGGCGCGACTAAAGTCCATGGACGGCAAAAACTTCACAGTCATCCCGCCCTCGGGCACGTTGCGGGATTTGACAAGACAATTGTCGTATATTGTCCAAACGTTGGGCTGCCGGATTTTGCAATTGCTTCCGATTCACCCCACCCCCACCACATATGCGCGGTTCGGGCGATTTGGCAGCCCTTACGCGGCGTTGGACCTGACGGCGATTGACCCGGCGCTGGTTGAATTTGATCGGCGCACCACAGGAGTGGACCAATTCTGCGAACTGACCCGCGCCGCTCATTCAATGGGCGTCCGCCTCTTCCTCGACATTGTCATTAACCATACCGGATGGGGATCGGTGTTGCAGGAAAATTGCCCGGAATTTTTTCTGAAAAATCCGGATGGCCAATTCGCCAGTCCCGGCGCATGGGGCACCGTCTGGGAGGATTTGGTGGAACTTAAACAAGATAGCGTCGTTTTGTGGGACAAGATCGCCGATGCGCTGTTGATCTGGTGTCGGCGCGGCACGGATGGGTTCCGTTGCGATGCCGGTTACAAAATTCCCGTTGTGGCCTGGCAATATATTATCGCGCGTGTCCATGAGGAATTTCCGGACACGATTTTCCTGCTGGAAGGCCTGGGCGGTTCCTGGGAGGCCACGGAAAATCTGCTGGGCGAAGGAGGAATGCAATGGGCATATTCCGAGCTGTTCCAGAATTATTCTGGCCGCGATGTCGCCCGGTATTTGGACTATGCCAACCGCCAAAACCAGTCGGTGGGAACGTATGTCCACTATTCCGAAACCCATGACAACGACCGCCTTGCCGCCCGGCCCGGCGCCGCGCCGGCCCAACCCCCGCCCAATCGCGCCTGGTCCCTGCTGCGAAACCGCCTTTGCGGATTGGCAAGCCCGTCCGGCGGATTCGGTTTTACTTGCGGCGTGGAATGGCTCGCAACCGAAAAAATTAGCGTCCACGGCTGCACGGGTCTCAATTGGGGAAATTCGAACAACATTGTTGCAGAACTGGCCCGCCTTAATGAATTGATATCGAATCATCCGTGCTTCTTCGACGGCGCAAAATTGACGCGCCTGAGCACGCCGGAGGCGCCGATTTATTTGCTGCTCCGCGAATCGGCCGAAAAGAAGGATTCCGTCCTGGTCATGGTGAACAGCGACCCCGCCCGGGACAATACGGTTTCTTTGTCGCCGGGCGATTTCAATATTCCGATTGCCACCTTCCAATTTGATCTATTGGGGCAGACGCCGCCGCAAATCGTGGCCTCAAAAAATTCGGTCGCGATCACCCTCAAGGCGGGCGCGGCTCATTGTTTGGCTCCCGCAAAAAGCGCCGCGGGGCTGGCCGGGGACGACTACCGTTGCGTCCGCACGCGCGCCGCCTTTGCCGTCCAGGCGCTCAATTCCATTCTTCCAGCCGAACAATTTTCCAATTTCGATTGGCAATTCCTGGCCGCACAAGTCGAACAGTCGCCGCGCCATTTCCTGGCCGCCGCCACAGGGCTCAAAGGCGGCGAATCGCAAGCCCAATTTTCCGAACTGATCGAGAAAGCGGTGCGCGGCGAAGCCTACGGCCCCGTGATTACTTGGACGCTCATTGACCGCCGCCGGGTCACCCTCGTGCCGGCGAACCATTGGCTCCTGGTCGAGGAATCGGCCCCGTTTCAGGCCGTATTGCACACGCCTGATGCCGGAACCATGCGGCTCAAATCTATTCCCGCCGGCAAAGAGCACGTGGCCCTTTTCGCGCCGCGCGACGTTGCGGCGGATGCTCCATTGATTTTGGAACGTCACGCCACGGCATCGCAACGAATATCTGCTCTCATTCGGTTCCTGCCGGCACAGGCCAAGCCATTGGCTCCCGAATACGCCCCGGCAAGCCTGACGCTTTTCACCAACGGCATAGGCGGCATGGCCCGCCTCTGTGTTGACCTGGGCCGCGTCAACTCCAAATACGATTGCGTTCTGGGCGCCAATTTGAATCCCCATTGTCCGGTGGACCGTCACGTCTTCGTTAAACGATTGCGCGCCTGGGTCAATGCCGACGGCTTTCTCTCTCCGTTGGTTTTCGGCAATCTTCGCGAATTTGAAGCCGGTCCGCCCGCAGTATGGAAGTTTGTCGCCAATGCCGGTGACGGGCGCACCGTGGAAGTGATATTGCGGGCCGATATGCTCGAAGGCAAAAACACGGTTGTTTTCCAATTTCTTCGGCCCGCCGCCGCTCACGCGATTGGTAAACAGTTGCCGGCTGACGCGGACGTGCGCCTGACCATTCGCCTGGACATCGAAGACCGCAATTTCCATCAGGAAACTAAACGCAACGGCGGCGCCGATTATCATTTCTCCAGCAACATGCATTTACTGGACGCTAAGAGCGGGGGACGATACGTTGGATTTGCCTTCACCCCCGAGAAAGACCGGCAACTTCGCGCTTTTGCCGATCATGGAGAATTTCATCCACAGCCTGAATGGAGTGAAAACATTCCGCATCCGGTCGAGGCCTCGCGTGGCCAGGTCGCTTCGGGCGACGCCTACAGCCCCGGTTGGTTCGAGATTCTGCTTCAAAAAGGGGCCAACGCCACTCTTGCGGTCACCGCCGAATCGGATTCCGACGATCCGTTCCCGACAAACCAGCCCAAACTCGCCGGCCCGAACATCTCGTTTGACGATCAACTGTTGCAGGCAGCCAAACAATTCGTCGTGCGGCGGGACGCGGGTAAGACGGTCATTGCGGGGTATCCGTGGTTTTTGGATTGGGGCCGGGATTCCCTCATTTGCGCGCGCGGATTGCTTGCGGCGGGAATGATCGGGGAAGTCAGGCAACTCCTGCTCACCTTCGCGAAATTCGAGCAAAACGGTACATTGCCAAACACCATTCACGGCGATGACGTCTCCAACCGCGACACTACCGACGCGCCTCTTTGGTTTGCGGTGGCCTGTGGTGAATTGGCGCGCGCCGCTAAACCGGATTTTTACGATACTATTGCCGACGGGCGCCGCGCGATTCGTGAAGTTCTGGCCAGCATCGCCGAAAACTATTCCCGCGGAACGCCCAACGGCATAAAGATGGACCCCGAATCAGCGCTCATATGGAGTCCGTCCCATTTTACGTGGATGGACACCAACTATCCCGCCGGGACACCGCGCGAAGGATACCCTGTGGAAATCCAGGCGCTCTGGATCGCGTTGCTCCGCCAATTGGAGAGCATTTCCGACTCGTCCGCCCGGTCCCAATGGCGCGGGCTTGCCGAACGCGCAACGGCTTCATTTGAAAAATTATTTTGGCTCGAACAGAAAGGCTGGCTGGCCGATGCGCTCCTGGGTCCCGCCCGGGTCAGCGCGCGGGAAGCCACTGCCAGCGACGCATTGCGATGTAATTGCCTGTTGCCGGTCAGCCTGGGCCTGGTGAGCGGCAGCCGCGCGAAACGGTGCGTGGCTGCCGCTCAGAAATACCTGGCGGTTCCCGGAGCGATGCGCTCGCTCGCGCCGTTGCCGGTATCGGCGCCGTTACCGGTCTTTAGCAACGCCGGTTTGCTGCTCAATGACCCGGTGGAGCCTTACTGGCCGCGGTATGAGGGCGACGAAGACACCCGGCGCAAACCGGCCTACCACAACGGCACGGCTTGGACCTGGATGTTCCCTGTTTTTTGCGAGGCCCTGGCGAAAGCATGGGATTTGGCGCCCGAAGCCGTCGCCGCCGCGAAAAGTTATCTCGCCAGCGGCGAACGCGTCCTTGCCGCCGGTTGTCTGGGGCAAATTCCCGAAATTATGGACGGGGACGCGCCGCACGCGCAACGCGGCTGCGATGCGCAGGCGTGGGGGGTAACGGAGTTCCTGCGGGTGAGCAAGTGGCTGGAGCGATTAAGAGATTAATCTCTTTAGAGATGGCCGTGGCGGCGGAGAAGGAAGTATTCGTTCACCGGATCGTCGTCGGTGATTTCCAGCGCCGAATTGGGATTTAAAATGCTCTGGAGGGGAACCTCCTGCGAAAAGAGCGTGCCCATGTCCCGGATGATATCCTTTGTTTGTGACCATTCCAAAAGGTCGCGTTTGGCGTTTTTCGGCAATCGCGCCAGCAACTGCCCCGGCGGAGGAATCCGAATCGGGCTTTCGGAGACGAGTATATGAAGGCCCCAGCCGTTGATGGAAATAAAACAACGCACATACGGGAACGATGCGATTGCCGACCCGATAATCGCCTGGCGCGTAACCACATCCGGTCCTCCGGGATACCAGATCTGCGCAATGCCATGTGGTTTGAGGTGCTCTTTGATTAGATCGTACATGCCTGTGGAATAGAGAAGGCTTGATCCCGCCGCTTCCAGTGGTGGCGGGGGATCAATTACAATCACATCGTATTTTTCACGGCTTCTTTCCAGAAAGCGGCGGCCGTCGTCTATCACAATTCTGCCCATGGGATTGCGCAAAATCGTCGCGGCGTCCGCGTGATAAAATCCGAAAAGTTTCGGGACATCCGGGATCAATTCGACGGCGGTCACACGAATACCCCAACTCAACGCGGACCGATACGTTGTGCCCATTCCAAAACAAATTATCAGCGCCGACTTCGGCTTATCGGGATCCAGTACCAACGGCAAATGAGCCATATATTTCGTGCAATTGATCAACGTGGTCATTCCCATGCCATTGACCAAGAGGCTTTTTCGGCCCGTGATATCCTCCAGCGCAATGACAGTCGCGGCATAGTCGCGCCGGACTTGCCTGCGCGTGGAAACCCTCGCTGTCAGGTCTGAAAATGTTCGCGAAAAACCCAACGAATAGATCGCAATCACACACGCCGCCGAAATGGACACCACGCGCAATGGCAAAGACAATGTTTTGCAGCCGGCAAAATAAAAGATAAAAAACGGCGTTCCCAGTAGCACCAGGGCGATTCGTTCGCTCATAAATGGTAGCAAAATATAAGAGGCGAAGAGCGGACCGATGATGCATCCGCCAACGTTGATGGCATAGGCCGCTCCCGCTCGCGCAGGATCGTCGCCGGCATATTCGTCCACCAGGCTGGGCGTCAGATAACCCAAAGCCGCGCAGAACGGGCAAATGCTGGCCAGGACCAGAACCGCGCTAAATGCGTCTATATCCGGCATCCACGACATCTTTACCAGCCGATCGTCGTTAACGACAATGGGCAGGAAAACCGCTAAAATCAAAACCGCCATCAACCGCGCCTGGGGCCATACCGTTCTGTTTTTGACGTGGTGGCGATAGTATAAAGAGCCTGCGAAGGTTGCGCCAAGGTACGCGAATACTATCAGCGCAAAAGAATATACCTCCGTCTTCAGGACGGGTGTGAAATCGCGGGTCCAGACCACCTCCATGGCCATCGCGCAAAATCCAGTCGCAAACAAAATCCAACGGATCATGGGCGTCCGGCCAGGGCGGGCCCCGTCATAGCCGGCGCTTTTGATGCTGGGCCTCGGATCGCCAGGCAATTCGTCGAGCCGCTCCCGCCGCCGCGCCAATAACGCGCTGATGAGCGCGATGGCAAAGTTGCCCGCCGCGGCAATTCGGAGCGTGTGGTGAAAACCGAATAACTCGATAAAAACTACGGCCGTCAACAGGGTTCCGGCCATGGCGCCCAGAACGTTGGCCGTGTAAAGAAAGCTGAAACTTTGGGGATCATGCGTTTGGTCCTCCCGGATGTAGGCCATCATGAACGGAAATGTCGCGCCCATGAAAAAACACCAGGGAAACAGCGAAAATGCCAGCGCCGCCGCCGAAAGCAATAGATACTGGAATGAATTGGTTTGGCCCGTGCATAGCAATAGCCGCTCTCCGGCGGCAAAGAGCATTGGAACGACGAACGCGCCAACCCCAATCAATAACTCGGCCAGCGCATAAAAAGCGGCGCCCGATAGCCCCGTCCTCGCCTTGAGCCTTGAGATCCATTTACCGCCGGCGGCTGAACCCAAGGACAGCCCGAGCATGAAAACCGAAAGCACAACCGAAAGCACAGGCGTAATGATTCCGAAAGCGGCGAATGCCAGGCGCGTCCATATGACCTGATAAACCAATCCGCAAAACCCGGACACGAAGAACAGAAGAAAAAGAAGAGGCCGTATGGCTTGAACTTGCCCGTTAGATTGCACCACCAGAAAATGTTTCGTTGCCAATCGGAGGGCAAGCAATTTTTGTGTGAAATCCTTTAATGGATTGTGCAATTTGCATAGCCCCGTCACGCTTCACTTTTAAAAACACCTCACGGATTTCAAAACACGGCGGACACGAGAATGCCCCCCGGGCAAGGCTGGCGGCAACCGAAACAGCCGCAGTCATCATATTTCAAGACATTGCCTGGCAGGTACTTGTGATAATTGAGTCTTTTCACCATTGCGCTTCAAAACGGCCTTCGTTAAGCTGTTCAAACCATTCGGGCATGAAGCGCGAATGGTAAAGTTTTTATGGCCGAAGGATATTGCGTTAAATGTAAAGCCAAAAAAGAAATCGCCAACGGCGTTGAAGAAGTCATGAAGAACGGGCGCAAGGCAATTAAGGGCAAGTGCCCCGCTTGTGGCACCGTTATGTTCAAGATTTTAGGCAAAGCCGCCGCCGGCGAGACGCGTCCGGCAAAAACCGAAGTTCCATCGTCAACCCCACCTCCGCCTAATCCCGCGGCCACAGGCTAATATGGTTTCATCTCAGCTTGCGTATGTCATCATCACGCCCTATTCGCTTTATAAATCGCGCACCGGCGGCGTTTTGAGCCGGCTCATCTCCCGCACGGGCCTGGACCTCTGTGCCCTCCGAATGTTCGCACCCGGCGCCGCCTTGGTCCGGGAATATGCCGAAAATATTATTTCCGCCCATGATCCTCAGGACCGGAAAATTCAGGAACTTCTCAGGGAATACATTCTTCACAACTTCTCGCCCGACCCCAAGACAGGCCGCCGGCGCCGTGTCATGATGATGCTTTTTCGAGGGGATGAAGCCGTCCGCAAGGTCCGCGCTGTCGTCGGCAATTTGAGCCCCGAACGCGGCATCGGCGGCGAAACCATCCGCGGCACCTACGGCGATGTTGTCACCGACGATGAGACCGGCCAGGTCCGCTACTTTGAGCCGGCGGTGCTGGCCTCGCCCAACGATGCCGAGGCGGAAACTAAGTTGAAAATATGGGCGCGCTATTCCGATAGCGACGGCGGCGTGCTGGACCAAATCATTTCTTATCCAGCGGACGAAACTCCGGAACGAACCCTGGTGCTCATCAAACCGGACAATTTTCGTTTTCCAACTGGCCGGCCCGGCAACGTCATTGACTTTTTTTCCCGCACCGGTCTCTACATTGTCGCGGCGAAGGTCTTGCACATGAGCACGGCGCAGGCGGTGGAATTTTACGGCCCGGTCCGTGATTTTCTTCGCACCAGGCTAAACGACACTGTCGGCGAGCGCGCAAGAGAAACGCTGGAAAAGGAACTGGGCTTTAAAATTCCGCCGGAGCAGCAAAAAGTCCTCGGAGATACCCTCGGGCCTGTATTCGGCGATAATCAATTTGAAAACATCGTTCGATTTATGGCCGGGCGGGCGCCCACGGAGGTCGCTAATGAACAGGAAGCCAGACAGCCAGGCACGGAAAAATGCGTGGCCTTGGTCTATGAAGGCGCCAATGCCGTGCGCAAAATCCGCGATGTCCTGGGCCCCACCGACCCCTCCAAGGCGCCGCCAGGCTCCATTCGTCGCGAATTTGGCTCGACCATCATGGTCAACGCCGCCCATGCCAGCGATTCGGCCGAAAATGCCCGGCGCGAGATGAACATCATCCAAATCGGGGACAACAATTTCAAGCGCGTCATCGAAGAGACGTACGGCAAACTTTAAAGCCCCTCACATCGGCGTTATATTCTCCACCGTTTCCAATCTGACAGGCCCAAGCAGGCCCGATTCCAGCAATGGCGAATTCTTCGTATAATGATGCCACGTGGTAAAGGTGAAGCGTCCGGTCGGACTAGGCTTTCCCTCCAGCAGCCATTGCGGCCAGGCCGCAAGATGTTTGCCGGTCCATTCACGGTCCGGCGGCAATTGTTCGTCGCCGATCAAACGATTCGGCCAGAGGTTGGTGACTTTGACGATTAATGTGTTCATCCCCGGCCTTGCCGCATCGGTCGCGTTCACGCGGAACGGCGGCTTCCACAAAACGCCGTAATCATGGCCGTTCAGGGATACCTCGGCAAAATCCTTTACATCGCCCAGATCCAGCCAAAGCTCGCGGCCGGAAGCCAGCCGGTCAGCGGGAACGTTTATTTTCTTTTCATAAGTCGCCGTGCCGGAAAAATAACGCACGCCCTCGTTTGTGGAATCGGTCCAGGAAATCAGTTTATCCAAAGTGACCGAATGCGGCGCGCCCCAGCTTGGCGGAAAACTCAAGTTCCATGACCCGGCAATTTCCTGCGGCGCAGGCAAATCCGTCGCATCGGCGCTCAGCATTCTGCCATCGGCGCTCATTAATACGACTTTACCGTTGCCCCAAAGCTTCACGATTGGGGGGCCATCGGCCTCCACGCGCACTTCGAACTGCGGCGCCTGGCCGATACTAAACTCAGGCGGCAATACCAGCATTTGATTTTCCGGCACAGTCACGCGTTTCACAACACCGTTGAGCGAATAATCAACTCGCAATTCCTTGGGCGCCAAGTCCGCCGGATCGCCGCCGGCCAGAGTGTTGTTTGCACGCGCGATGAGCCGGCCTTCCTTCACGAGTGATTCGAGCTTTTCGGTCAGGTCCACGCTCCGGTTAGTCATGTCCAATGCGCCATAGATCGCCTTGATGACTGTGGCCGATCGCGGCACGGTGAGACTTTTCCCTTCGCCAACTTCGAGCGTTTTGTCGCCGCCGTTTAGTGCGTATTCCACACGCAATTGTTTCGGAATGTCCGGCGCCGGGTCATCCCCGGCAAAATCGTTGTTAGCGGGAATCAGATTGATGCCGCCCACGGCCAGCGATTGAACCTTTTTTGTCACGTCGATCCAGGCTGGTGCCTCAGGCGCAAAATATCCATAGGCCGCGCGCAGGATTCGCAAATCTGTCCGTTTGAGGGGAGTGGCCGATTTTGCTTCGTCGAATTCAGCCGATACGAAATGATCGCCGCCCGGCGCCTTTCGGAACACGACGAAAATCGAGCCTGCCGGACCAAAATCAATGTGCGCATAAGTTCGGCCGCCTTCCTCATGCCAGACAGGCGCCGGGCGGATCGTGTCGGTTTGGGCGTCCCATAATTCAGGCGCTTTACCGCTGACTCGGAACGCGCATTCAGCCGAATCAAAGTGATGCCGCTGGTTGGAGACGAAATAAATATCCGCGCCCCTGGCAACACGGTGGGTATAGACCAGGCTCGCGTCGGGATCGTCGCTTTGAAATTCAAAATCCGGTTTTAAGTCTTGTTCGGCCAATATATCCGCCAGCGACTTGCCCCAAACAACGCGGCCTTTGCCGTATTTGTGTTGCAGCACAGTTCTTCCGTCGCAATTGCCCCAAAGTTCACGCGCAATTCTCCTGACCCGCCTGTCACACTCCGGATAATCGTCGAGGCTCGGCGAGTGTTGCGGGCGCGGCCCTGCGACGGTTGCGCCTTCACGAACAAGCCTTCGAATACAGTCCATCATCTGTGGTGTCATATTGATGTCACTCGGCGGCAGGACCAGGACGGCGTAATTCGCGCCGCTGGCCAGGGTGAGCCGTCCGTCCTTGACCGTTGCGCCGTGCAACAGGACATCGGCGTCAACGTCGTCAAAATCGTAACCTTTGGGGAGCGCCGGATCGCCGTCGCGTCGTTCGACCGGCGCGCTTTGGCCGTCAAAATAGGCCACGTCCTGAATCGGGCGGCCTTGTTGCAGAAGAAACTCGCAGCGCGTGATGTAATCAATCCAGGGCTTGCCCTGGTTCCACCAGGTTTCAGTCCGTTCGAAATGAATGCCCCATTGGCCCATCGTCATTCCCGGCCAGCGATTGGTCCAGGGCTGCATGGCGTAGCGATGGAACGTATAGCGGTTGACGCCCTGGCAAAACATGAGATCCCCCAGCGCCTTGAGCGAATAGGGAGTATTCTGCCAACGGCCATGCTGCGGACTTGCGGTGAAGGATTCTGTGCCAACGATGGTCTTGCCATAAATATGGGCCACCGATGAGGCTACCCTGACTGAAGGGTCGCCCTGGCTGCCGGCCCAGAATTCACCCATGACAACTCCCAGTGACGCGCCGCTTTGCAACGATTCATACGGCCCGGTGTAAGGTTCAACGGCGCTGAACAATCCATGCTCACGGCATAACTCCGAAAAATATCCATAATAATTCTCGGCAAAGAGATCGGCAATGGTGCGGCGAATGTCCCACAAGAATCGCTCCGTCACCGCCGGATTTTCCACAACGCGGTCGCTGAAGACAGGCAGAAATTTCAACAAGTCGTAACCGCGCCGTTTTCGAAACTGTTCGCGAAAATCGGCCGTCCAGTTCTGGTCGCCTACCTCGTAGCTGTCAATGAGCGAGCTATTGACAGTTTTGCCCTCGCCGGCAAGCGGTCCAACATCATTAAGCACCTTTTGCATGAAACCGTCCCAATGAGCATCCAGTCCGGCTGTGCTCAGCTTGTCGCATTCGAGCCCGGTGCCCTCCGGCGGAGCCGGATGATTATCAACGCCGGTTGGAGTATAGCCAACTCGGAGGATGATCCACTTGCCGGCCGGCACGCGCCAGCGTAATTGCCCCTCCGCGTCAAGCTTCGAGGTCAGGTCCACGATTCGATTCAGCGGAATACAGCCTGTGGGATTGCTGCCGACTGCCGACGAGAGAACTTCACGAGCGTTGTATCCAGCCTTTGCGTGAAAATTCGAAATGCGGGCGGCCTTCCGTGCGCCATCGGGAAAGGCAAGCACGGCAATGTCGCGGTAGAAACCCAGGTTCGCGGGTGGTCTTGGCAGCGCGCCATTAAAATCCGCCGGGCCGGTCGCTGGCGTCTCGCTGGTGGTGATTTTCTGCATGGCGTTGGTGACAGTCATCCAGGGGCCGCCGCTGCTGGACCATCCGGCGCAATTCTCCACGCACAGGTTTAATCCCAGCCGGTTTGCTTCCTGGGCGGCAAATTTCATATCGTCCAACCATTCCACGCTCATAAACTGCACCGTCCCGTGTGGAATACCGCAATCTGCATTCACAATCGTCGCTCCGCCCAGGCCGATTTTTTTCATCGCTTCGAGGTCAGCGGCGATGCCGACCTTCGTAATGTTGCCGTTCATCCAATGCCACCACGTCTGCGGTTTAGCGGAATCCGGGGGATTATTGAAGCCGTCCTCCAATGGGCCGGCCAATGACAACCGGGCAATAAGCATAAACAAAACCGCGGGCACAACCCGGAAAAACAATTGTTTCATTTTCATATCGTGCTGATTAATGACCGGATATTAAAGCCACTGGCAATCCGGACGCCACTTTTAAAATCATTGGTGTTAATGGACATTTGGAACTTGGAACCGCACGCGTCGTGATGAGCGAAGATTCTGCTTTACATTTTTAGCGGTCTTGCCAATAGTTCAATCAGTCATCGTTTGAACCCGAAATTATGAAAAAATTTATCTTCCTTGCGCTGTTGGCGTCGGTATTCGTTTATTTCTGCCCGAACGCCAGCGCTGCCGGGCATCGTCATATCCCCCGTCGTCACGCCGTCCATCATAAGCATCATCGCCATCACCATCGGCATCTTCGCCGATAATCAAGAAAGTATCGCTCCGGTTATGAAAGTAAAATGGGTCATTTCTGCCATTATCGCCAGCGGTATTGCCGCGGGCGCCGGCCGGGTATTGGCGGATGAAACCGTCACCCTGTTAGATACGCCGCCAGCCGTTCAAAAGACGATTCACGATCAGAACGGCGGTGGCAAGATGGGTGACATCACCAAATGCGCCGAAGACCTGGACACGGTGTATGACGTGGACCTGATCGGAAATGGCGGCACGGAACGGGATTTCACGGTTGCACAGGACGGGACGTTGTTATGCGTCGAAGTGACCCTGGGCGAAACGCCGGTGGAAGTTCAGCAAACCATACCTTCCCAACTGAAGGGCGGCAGTCTCGAAAGCATTGATAAAAACCTGGGGGACGAAGATCTTTCGTACGATGTTGAAGGCACGGCCAAGGATGGAACGGAAGCGGACTTTACCGTGGACGAAGACGGGACGCTTTCCAGCCGGCAAGTTACCCCGGCAGAAACGCCGGATGCCGTCCAAAAAACCATTGCGGCCCGGTTGAACGGCGGCAAACTGGAGAGCATTGATGAAAACTTCGACGATGACGGGACGGATTTTGATGTTTCAGTCACCACGTCCGCCGGTTTTGAAACTGGTTTTAATGTGGCCGCCGATGGCACAATGACAAGCAAAGAGGTTTCGCTGGAGGAAGTGCCTGCGCGCGCCCGCGCGGTCATTCGTAACCGCATTGGCGATGGCGCGATCCTGCGTGTGGATAAATCGTTTGTAAGAAGGGCCAACGCCCTTCCTTTCGAGGTGGAAGGGCGAAAGGACGGCAAGCCCTTTGATTTTAGCGTCGCCCCGCGCGGCAGGTTCCTGGGCATGGACGATTAATCATGATCATATTTATCTGGAAGGCCATGGAGTGAGCTATCTGATCGACACCGATGCCTGGAATGGTTTGTCTTTGGAGGCAAAGTGCCCCGGCCGCAAAATTCCTCACCAGGCGCCAAACGCGCCTATCCTTGCTAGTGTAGTGTATCATAATTGACTAGACATATAAGATTTTCCAT